>CAZNSB010000414.1:0-4892 GCA_964575155.1 uncultured Planctomycetaceae bacterium
GGCGAACTACCGCCCCTACCGGTAGAATCCGTTGCAGACGGGTGAAGTGTTACGGAGAAACAATTCGGATTCCGAATAGGTTCTGTCGCGCGTTCTCGACAAACGCCTGCCGAGAGCGTCTAATAGTGTGAGAGCAACCCGCAGCCTGCCCGCAAGGATGGGCCGCGGCAACCGAATACTGCCCAGGGAACAGGCCCGGCCGGGCCTGAGCCTTCGGAGACGAAGCTGAAGCCCCACCTTCACCGCGCGGTGTGGAGGTGGGGCTTTTTCTTTGGGCTCTACGGAGTACGCATGGCGACGTTTGCGGAACAGATGGTCGAGAGGTTGCAGGCGATCCTGCTCGCCAACGCGGGGCTCGCGTCCGTGAGCGTCGATGGCGCGATGGTCGCCTACGCGGACCTGGAGGCGAAGCTGGCCCACTGGCAGGGCAAGGTCAGCCGCGAGCGCGGCATGGCCCCGCGGGCGGCCACGATCCGACTTGGGGGGCCGAACGCATGATCGCCTCCAGGCAGCGACGTGCTCGCATCCTCGGCCCGGACGGCCGCCCGATGAACCGGCTCGCGTACGACGCGACGGTTGACAAGCACCGTCGCCAGCCCCCGCCGTCCTCGACAAAGGACGAGGACCTGATCCTCAAGCCGGCCGACCGCAGGAAGCTGGTCGCGCAGTCCCGCGACATCCACCGCAACTTCACGATTGCCGGGTGGATGATCCGCAAGCACCTGGACTACACCAGCACCTTCGCCTTCCAGGCCCGCACGGGGATGCCCGAGGTCGATGAGCAGATGGAGGGCCTGATCCGATGGTGGAGCCGGCCGGTGCGAGCGAAGACTTGGATCTCGCCCGTCCTTCAGGTCGCCGGGTGTGAGTCTACGGCGGCCGGGGGGCCTTGCCAAGGGGGAGTCCGCCCGCAATGTCAAACCCAAATAGAAATGTCCGGTCTTAACCAGATAGAAATGTCCGGTTCCGCTTGGACTTGCTCGGTGCCACGCGTTGCGTGCCGGTATCCCCAAAAGCGATAAACTCCGGGGGTCCGGGGGCAGAGCCCCCGGGGGATCGCCGTAACTGATCCCCTGCCACCACAGCTAAAGCTGCCACGACCGGACACTTCTACTTTGGCAACACCGGACATTTCTACTTTGGTATGACAGGGGGAGTCCGCCCGCAAGCGGCGCCATCGGTGCTACCGTTGGCGCGGCCATGCCGGTCGCCACCAGCCATTGTGCAGGTCCCGGACATGACACGCGCAAGACGAGGAGGTCACGTTCGGTCCCCGGCCGTCGGCATCCACGGATTGGCGCCGTCGATTCCGAACGCCGGCGACAGGACAAAATGATCGCCCGTGCTCAGGATCGCCTCCCGCAGCAGGGCGTGGTGGCGGCGGACCTCGTCGGCGCAGGCGGGATCGTCCAGGCGATTGGTCAGCTCGTACGGGTCGAGCCGCAGGTCGAAGAACTGCCACGGACGGGCACCGGACGGGCCGCCGAGGGCGATGTACTTGTACCGCCGGCTGCGGAAGGCCCGCCAGAGCCGCTCGTGGAAGGCGGCGCCCCGTCGCGTCTCGTCCACGAACTCCAGCAGCACGCCCTCCCTGTCGAGGTCGTCGGCCTCGCCGCGGACCAGCGGGGAGAGGTCCGCTCCGGGGACGGCAGCCCTCGGCCGGAGGCCCGCCAGGCCCAGCAGCGTCGGGAAAAGGTCCTCCGTGTGGGTGGGCGCGTCGATGGTCTTGCCGGCCGGTGAGTCCGCGCCGGCGCGTGAGACGATCAGCGGGATGCCCACCGACTCCTCGAAGGGAAACTGCTTTCCCATCAGGCCGTGACAGCCCTGGAGATTGCCGTGGTCGCCGATGAACACGATGAGGGTATTGTCCGCCAGGGATCGAGCGGCCAGGAACGCCGTCAGGCGCCCCACGTTGTCGTCGAGGTTCTCGATCATCGCGTAGTACAGGCGGCGCTGGGCGAGGATCGCCTCGCGCCGGTGGGTCCGGGCGAACGCGCCGTGGTAGAGGTCGCCGATCGGGGCGATGTCGAACGGCACCATGAAGTTCGGCGGCAGGATCAGTTCGCGGTCCTTCCACCGCTGCTCGTACGGCGGGGGGGCGACGTACGGCGGGTGCGGCGGCTCGACGGACACGATAGCGAAGAACGGCCGGCTTGCGTCGCGGGCGGCAATGTGCCCCATCGCCAGGTCGAACAGGGCGTCGGTCTGGTAGCCCCGCAGCGGGCGGGGCGTGGGGTCGTCGTCCTCGAAGTAGTACGTGTCCAGCGGGTCGTTGCGCATCTCGAAGCCGTACCACTTCTGAAACAGTCCCTGGTGGGCCCGGGGCACGCGAATCAGGTTGATCTTCCGGTCGGGATCGGGCGGGGGCGCGTCGTCCTTGACGTGCCAGGGGTCGCCGTAGAGGTGCCACTTGCCCAGGTACACGGTCTCGTAGCCGGCGTCGTTGAACTCATCGGCGAGGGTCCGCTCGGCCGGGGACATGCGCCACTCGATGCCGGGGACGAACCGGGTGTGGGCGTACTGGCCCGTCATCAGCGAGAAGCGAAACGGGACGCAGATGGGATAGGTCGAGCAGGCGTTGGTGAAGCGCGTGCCGCCCTCGGCCAGGCGGTCGATGTGCGGCGTCCGGACGTTGCGGTCGCCGTAGACGCCCAGGGCGTCGCGCCGGAGCTGGTCGCTGAGGATGACGATGATGTTCGGGCCGTTGGCGGGCATGAAACCGGCTCCTTGCTGTCTCTGAGGAAGGCCCTCGCGTCTACGGCGCCAGGACGGCCTTGAACAGCCCTCGCCGCATCACGTCCAGGTCGGCGAAGGCCTGCCCGGCCTCCGCCAGCGGATAGACCTTCACCAGCGGCTGGAGCCGCAGCCGGCCCGAGGCCAGCAGCTCCATGCCGGCCCGCATGGCCTGGCGCTTCTCGTCGATCCGGCGAACGTGCCCGTTGACGACGGTAAGGGCCTTGTAGTTCCACTGCTGCATGGGCACGGTTCGGACGCCGCCGTCGCTCTGATGGTAGCCGACAATGTTGATGCAGCCGTGCTGGCGGACCAGCTCGCCGCACAGGTCCAGGGCGCTCTGCGTCCCGGCGGCCTCGATCACCAGGTCGAACGGGCCGTGGTCGCGTGCGAGCGCCTCCGGCGGCCCCTCGTCGGGCCCGGCGGCCGCGTCGGCGCCGAGGCGCAGGGCCGTCCGCCGCCGCCACGCGACCGGGTCGATCGCCAGCGCCTGCGCCGCCCCCTGCAACCGCGACAACTGGAGGCAGACCTGGCCCATGAACCCGCAGCCGACCACGGCCACGCGGTCGCCCAGGCGGATCGGCGACCGCCCGCACGCGTGCACGCAGCAGGCCACCGCCTCGCCCAGCGCCCACAGCGGGTCGACCCCTTCGTCCAGCACGACCACGTCGTCGGCGGCCGCGACGCAATACTCGGCGTAAGCCCCGTCCATGGCGGTGACGGTCTGCCCCGCCCGCAGCCCCCGCACGCCCGGGCCGACCTGGGCGATCACCCCGCTGGGCTCGTGGCCCATCAGGACCTCGTGGTCGCCCACGCCGGCGAAGCGGCGCCACGCCCGTGCCCCACTCCGCCGCAGGGCCTCCCGCTGCCGGTACGCGTGCACGTCGCCGCTACAGACCCCGCACCCGGCGACTCGGATCAGCACCTGCCCTCGCCCGCAGCGGGGGCGGGGGATCCGCCGCACCGACAGGCCCTTGGGCGTCAGCACGGCCGCCTTCATCGTGGAAGACCTGGACGAACGCATGGCAGCACTATTCACGAGACCAGCCAGGAAATCAACACGCTTCATGGCCTGCCGGTGGAACAGCGGTCTGCAACACCGCTGCTGCCGGAGGCAAAGGCGCTGAAGAAGTCGCTGCGCGAGCTGATCCCCCGGCTCACCGAGGAGAACGGCCCGTTCTTCGCCCTGGCCGGTGCGGCGTTTGCGCTGGAACGCGTGTCCCCGGGCATGGGTCCGGACGGCGCGGTCCGCGGCCGGGGCGAGGATCGGGGATGGGAATATCGGGGGACATCATCCTATTTCTTGTCTTTCCTTGGGCCGCCGGGCCTTCCCGGGCGGAGCCGCCGGCCGAGGAGGCGCTCCCGTTTGCCGATGAACCCGCCGTCGCCGATCGGCCGCATCGTCCGCTCGTGCGGCCGAAGACCTCGCACCGTCGATTCCCGTTCCGCACCGCTGACGACAAGCCGCGCTGCGTGATCCCGGCGCGCCCGGACGGAATCCCCCCAATGACCACCCTGGCCGACCTCGGCACGCCGCGAGATCATGCCGAAGAACCCGCCCTGACAAGCAGAAATCTGAAACCGTCCCGGTTGTTTCCGTCCCGGTTGTTTCAAGAGTAAACAACCGGGACGGTTTCCTATTTTCGGCGGCTTTGGTCATGGTTACGGCGGGTGGCGTGGTGAGATGCGGCTTGTCGGGCGTAGCCGAAGGCGAAGCCGGAAGCGGATCGCCACGCCGGGCTGCGGATGGGGGTTTCGTGTGATGCACAGTTATGTGCAGGTGGCGGCGGGGGTTACGATTTTGGGTGCCCGAGAAACAGGGACAGATTCTGCACACATTCCGGACACTCCGTCGGCCGGGGCCGGCAGGTGCGCCCGGGGCTGGATTGGCCCGCGCATCCGGTCTGCCGCCTCTGTCTTGTCATTCCGCCCTCACCTCGACGTTATCGAAGCAGCAGGGGTTCTGGGCGTACAGACCGGCCGAGCCGGCCGGCAGGTCCGCGTCCTTGACCCCGCCGCCGAAGACTTCCTGGCCGTTGATCCACGCCCGCAGCAGCGGGCCCTTTGCCTGCACGCGCAGGCGGTCCAGGCGCCAATCCTTGAAGAACGTCTTGGCCTTTTTCGGGTCCATCGAGTGCCAGCCGCGGCAGGAGGGGTTG
>CAZNSB010000415.1:0-2192 GCA_964575155.1 uncultured Planctomycetaceae bacterium
ATTGCCCATGCCCACCATGTTGGATTGGCCGGCCAGGATGTAGACCTTGACCGGCCTCGTGGCGTCGCCCGGGTTGCCGTCGGGATCGGGCAGTTGGGCGGGGATGTCTTTCGCCGCCGCATTCAAGACGAGGCTTGTCAACGCCAGTGCCGTGAGGGCGAATAGGGTCGTGATTCTGCGGTTCATTTCGTTTTCTTTGTGTTTGTCGTAGTCTACTCTTTACCCGGGATTTCCCGGATGGCTTCCAGCCGACGACCGCCGTCGGCCTTGGTGGCGATTCTAGCACCGATCGCGGGATCAGCAAGCATTCTCTCTGATCGCTTGAGGGGGGAGGCGGTCGTTTGCGGGGAAGGTGCGGAGCCTCGGCACGACCGTGGGGCACCTGGCGTACGTGGCGGCGGGGTGCGCCGACGCCGCCGTCCTGCACAATGTGCACGTGTGGGACTTGGCGGCTGGCCTGGCCATGCTGAATGAGGCCGGCGGGGGGATGCGGTACCTCGAGGACGGCGCCGACGTGGACGTGGGGGATTATCTCGGCGGCCAAGATGTGCTGCGGCCGATGCTGGCGGGCCACCCGGAGACGGTAGCCCGGCTCGCGAAACGGATCGCGACCCGCGAATGACCAATGTGCAATGTCAAATGACCAAGGACGCTGCGGGTAAATGGGGCAGGGAACGCGGAACGCGGAACGGGGGATGCGGAACGAACGGCGGCGGCGAACGGCCTTAACGCAGAGGACGCCGAGCACGCCGAGGACGCGAATGATAAATGCCAAATGATAAATGCTAAAGCACGCTGCGCGTAACGGGAACCATTTAGCCGCCGGACTTGTCCGGCGGGTTGCTTTGAACCGGAAAGGATGGTATGGACGGCAAGGGCAAAACGGCTTGAACCGCAAAGGACGCCGAGAACGGCACCGCCGTGCCTCACGCAGAGTTTACCCGCCGGAGGGGGGGCGCCAAGCGGCAAAGAACGACGGCGTTTGAGTAACGGCAACGGCAGGAAACGATGAACGCTCAAGGACGACACGCCCCGCAGGGGCGAGTGCACTGTAGCCCCGGGCGCGAGCCCGGGGTATGCATGCGGATACCACGTCAGAGCCCCGGCAGGGGCGAATGACCAATGCCAAATGCTCAATGCCAAAGGACGCTGCGCGTAAATGGGGCAGGGAACGCGGAACGCGGAACGCGGAACGAACGGCAACGGCAAGATTTCTCCGCTCCGGCCCTTCGGGCCGTCGGTCGAAATGACAAATGGCGGGCACTCCCTATAGCCCGAAGGCCTCCTTTGACAGCCGCCTTCGCCACCAACACACGGCTTCGGCGGCCAAGTTTGGCATTGAACATTGGGCATTGGCCCAGCCGCATGCCAGGAGCCGCAGGCTCGAAGCCAACGACGGAACGGCCGCGGCCCACCAAGGACGAATGACCAGGGACAAAGGACGGCATCAAGGCGAGATTCCTCGGCTCGTCCCGGCGCGCCGGGACTCGTTCGGAATGACAGGGGTGGCCGGTGCCTGTCCGCCCCCGAAAAAAGTGGCCGCAGGGCCCCTGGAACGCCGATAAGCCGCACGAGAGAGATGCGAGGGCAAAGGTTTCCTAAGTTACAAATTAGCGCCAGATTTTTGTTGCACTGAAATGCGCAAGGCGGTTTACTAACCTCGTCCAGCGAACCGACCCTGTGCAGGGTCCTTGGCCGGAAGGAGCGTCGCGATGAAGGCACGCATGGCAGCCGTAGCGTTGGCGCTGACGGTGGGCGTGGTGCTGGTCGCGGGGTCGGCGTCGGCGGATATCCACGACTTCGACCGGGCCTGGCTGCAGTGGGTGGGAAGCGGTAACCCGTCGGCCACGTCGTTGCAGATGGGCAAACTGGCGCCCCGGCTGGCGTGGTCGTACCAGTTAGCGCGCGGGAAGGACGCGATGATGGCGGCTGCGCCCGAGGAGGGTGTCCCTCCCGAAGGCGAGCCCATGGCTGTCGAGAACCCCTGGTTCAGCGACCCGCGCGGGTTCCTCACGTATCATTACGCGAGCAACCGCGACCGTCGGAGGGGCGGCCTCGACTCCGACCTGAACGGCGGGACGGTGGGCCTGACGTTCCGCGGGGCGGGCAACACGATCGTCGGCCTCATCTACGATTACACCCATGCCGAGGGCCATGGGCCCGCGCAGGTCTCCAGCAACGCCGAAACGAAC
>CAZNSB010000415.1:2202-4467 GCA_964575155.1 uncultured Planctomycetaceae bacterium
GACCTGCACCTCGACCCTCACGATGGTGTGGCGGTGGCAGGATTTCAACTACAACCGGAATATCCGGAGCGACGACGCGAGCGACGGCACGCTGGTCCTGATGAACCGGGCGGATTACATGATGGCCAGGAACTGCGTGGTGACGGGCATCTTTGACTGGAACCGCGTCCTCCAGGAAGAGTTCACCAACACGGCGCCCGCCGAGGACCCGGACCACTGCTGGTTCACCCTGGGCGCCAAGATCCGCTACTTCCTGGCCGAGAACGTGGAACTGTACGGCGGGTACACGGCCGACGTCGGGAACGAGTCGTACGAGAATCACCAGGTGGACATGGGCGTGTCGATCTCGTTCTAGGACGGTTCGCCCGTGGGTGGAGCCAATTCTTCGGGTGCGGCTGGCCTGAGCCATGCCGGAGGATGGCGTGACCGCGCGGTCGCAAGGGAGCGCGCGGAAACCACACGCCCTCCTTACGGGAAGCATTTTTTGTGCCCGATGGCCGGGCAGAAAGGGGATGAGCCATGACGCGGAGCGTGTCTGTGCACCCCATGACCGGCAGGCGGCCCGCCCGGGCCGTGGCGGTAGTGACGGTCCTCCTTGCGGTGGCCCTGGTTCTCGGGTCCGGCTGCGAGTGGATCCGGCTCAAGCGCGATGGCCGCACGCCCATGCGCGTCAAGGAGGATCAGGAGGGACTCCGAAAGAAACTGGCCGACAAGAAGGCGGAACGGGACCGCGTGAAGGCCCAGTTGATCGCCCAGGGATTCACGGAGAAGCCCGATGGCGACTTGGCTGCCCCGCTCGGGTGGAACCCTAGAGGCGACGCTGCCGCTCAAATGCAGAGCGAACTCAACGGCTTCCGCGCCCGGAACGCCGAAATTGCCGAGATCCAGGCGCAGATCGATTGGAACCGGCGCGTCTGGGAGCACCTCGGGCGCGACGTAGCCGACCTGTCGCGCGATGCCACCACCGGCACGACCGGCGTCCCTCCGCACATGCACTGACGGTGCGCCGCGGCCGGCAGCCGGGCGCTGGAGACCCAGCAGGCGGAGGCGGGCGTGTTGATTTCGCCCGGCCTGGAGAGCCGGACTGCCCGATGGGAAAGCGTTGGGCTCGCTCGGGCAGATGAGCGGCCGGGCCGCAAAAAACGGAGGCGCGAACCATGGACCATCGCAAGACGGAACGGACATTGGACCGGCACGGACGTGCCAGAGCAGCGCTGCTGGTGCTCGTGGTGGGGCTCCTGGCCGCGGCGCCTCTGGCGAGCGGCTGTCGCCCGCCGGAGCGGTCGGTCAGCGCCATCGAGGTAGACATCGCGGACAAGGAAGCACGCAAGAAAGCGATTGAGGACGAACTGAAGTCATACGGCGGCCATTACGATAAAGACGAGGATCGCTGGCAGATCGACTACATGGGCCCCCTGACACGCGGGGACACCCGCGAGCACATCCGGGAGCTCCGGACCGAGTGGCGTAGACTCGACGACGACCTCTACGAACACCACGACGAACTCCGCGACGCCCACGAGCGGGCGGCCCAGCACGTGGCCGATCAGAGCCGTGACGCTGGCACGGGCACCACGGGTGTGCCGCCGCACATGCACTGACCCCGCCGGAGGGGCAGGGGGCGGGTCGTGAGCGGGCCGCCGATACCTCATCGGCTCCTATCCGGCGGTGACGGCCGGGCGCCCTCGAAATCGCTTGACACCCCCGCGCCGGCGCTGTATGCTTTCCATGTCATCAGCACCGAACCTGTACACCCGGAACGTTGGAGGACACGGGTCCGGCGGGTGCTTGCGCGCGTCGGGCCAACAACGTAATGCCTACGGTCAGACTTCCTGATGGCGATACGCTGGAAGTGGCCGATGGGGCATGCGTCGCGGATGTTGCCAAGCGAATCGGTTCAGGCCTGGCCAAGGCAGCCGTCGCTGCCAGGCTGAACGGCAAGTCGGTGGATCTCTCGGCCCCGGTGCCGGAGAACGGGACGCGGGACCTCGAGATCCTGACCGACAAAAGCGACGAAGCCCTTTCGATTCTGCGCCACTCCACGGCACACGTGATGGCGGCCGCGGTGCGCCGCCTTTTCGGGGAGGGTGTGCGGTTCGGCATCGGCCCGGCCATCGAGGACGGGTTCTATTACGATTTCGAGGTGCCGGGCGGCCTGGCGGAAGACGACCTGCCGCGCATCGAAGCGGAGATGGCGACGATCGTGGCCGAGGCCGCCCCGTTCGAGCGGGAAGACGTGCCGCTGGCCGACGCGCGGACCCGCAT
>CAZNSB010000415.1:4477-4890 GCA_964575155.1 uncultured Planctomycetaceae bacterium
GCCCTACAAGGTGGAACTGCTGCGCGACATCGCCGCCGCCGGACTCGCCGAGGGCGAGGAAGTCGAGGACGCCGAGGCCAAGCCCAAGGCCGACGGCACGGTCAGCCTGTACCACACGGCGGGGTTCACGGACCTGTGCCGCGGGCCGCACATTCCGGACACCGGGAGGATTCCGAGTTTCAAACTGCTGAGCGTGGCGGGCAGTTACTGGCGGGGCGACGAGACGCGCCCCATGCTCCAGCGGATCTACGGGACGGCGTTCTTCGCGGAGAAGGACCTCCAGGGGTACCTGGCCCGGCGCGAGGAGGCCAAGCAGCGCGACCATCGCCGCATCGGCAAGGACCTGGACCTCTTCAGTTTCCATGCGGAGGGGCCGGGCTTCGCGTTCATGCATCACGCGGGGATGGTGGTCC
>CAZNSB010000416.1:0-4888 GCA_964575155.1 uncultured Planctomycetaceae bacterium
TCAACATGTGTTACCTATGTCTGTGCCCTGAACACTTGCCAAGCCGTGTTCCCACCGCGCCGCCGGACATTGATCAGCCCGGGCAGTCGTTGTCCAATGTCTCCTGTCCTGACCGGAGCGCCGAGATGGCGAGATCGACGAGGTTGTTGCGGAGGGCCATGGTCCTGCTGCTGGGTGCACCTGCGATTGAGGTCCTGTACTGGTGCGTCTACGCCGCTGCGGGGTACTGTCGCAAGTTCGCCTTTGCGACGGCGTTGGTGCAGTTCTTTCTGGCAGGCTCTGGCTTCATGGTTGGTGTCTCTTCGCTGCGCGAGACGCGCCGCGAAGGGCGGCAGACCGCACGTCGCGTCCTGATCCTGCTTCTGGCCGTCGCCGGATTGATGGTCTTGCGCAGCATGTGCGCGCTGTACTGGAACGGGCGTGTCCTGTTTCTGGGGGAGGGGGAGCGGTAGCAGGAGGGGCAGCATCCTCTTACCAGATGCGTATCGACGGCGGATCGGACGAGCGCGGACCCCCCGGCAGGCACCGCCCGGGCGGGACGCGACCAGTGCATTGTCAAGATTGAACTTTCGGGGTGCCACGGCTGCGCCTTTTGCAGCCGTGCCTGCCCCGGGGCGCGCACGGCTGCAAAAGGCGCAGCCGTGGCACCCGCAGATTCAATCTTGACGGAACACTAGCGGTCCGGCGAGCGGAGGCGCCGAGCCTCCAGGAAGCGGATCAGGCGAACGATCGTCTCGTTCACCGGGGCGGGCAGGCGCTTCCGCCCCGCCAGCCGAACGATCGCCCCGTTCAGGGCGTCGATCTCGGTCCGCTTTCCGGCCTCGAGGTCCTGGAGCATGCTCGGGCGGTGATCGTAGGTCGCCGGCACCTGCCGGCCGTAGAAGGCCTCGCGGAAGGCATCGGCGTTTTTCCACAAGCACGGGAGCCCGTGCGCGTCGATGACGCCGAAGGCCTCGTCGATGACGGCGTCCATGACCGCGCGGGTCTCGGGCGCCTCGCCCAGGGCGCCGTAGTGGACGCCGAGGATCGCGCCCAGCGGGTTCAGCGCGCAGTTGTAGAGGATCTTCCCCCACAGCACCGCCTCGACGTTGCCGACGGCCCGGGCGGGCAGCCCCGCCTCGGCGAGGGCGCCGGCCAAGGCGCCGGCGGCCGGATGGCTGGCGGCGTAGAAGGAGCCGACACAGATGTCGTCGGCGTGAACGGTGATCTCCACCTCGCCGGGGGCGGGAATCGAAAAGCCCGTGATCACCCGCCCGCAGAGGACGCGGCCGGTTCCGAGGCGTTCGGCCAGCAGCTCCACGTTCCCGTACCCGTTCTGCATGGAGACGAGGACCGTCTCCGCCCGCATGAGCGGCTCGAGCAGGGGGAGGCTGCCCTGCGTGTCGTAGCTCTTCACGCACAGGAGGATCACGTCGCGCGCGCCCGGCGGGAGCTGGGCGGGGTCGCTGGCCAGGCGGACCTGCTCCGGCGGCACGAAGCGCTCTCCGAAGATCCCCGAGACCCTCAGCCCCTCGCGGGCGATGGCCTCGCGGTAGCGCGGGCGCAGCAGCAGAGACACCTCGTGCCCCCCCGCCGCCAGGAAGGCCCCCACCCCCTGCCCGACGGCCCCGGCCCCGAATACCAATATCCGCATGGGCGTCTCCTGCACCAGCAGGTGCAAACAGACCGGATCGTAGGCGATTTGCCGCCGGAAGCCAAGGCGGCTTGAGCGTGCCACGATACCGGCTTGCACGGTCAAAGGAGTTGACGTGGGGCGGGTCCGGCGGAGAATGGCAGCGAGGGCGCAGCCCGAAAGAGAGAACACATGCAGGCGATGGTCAGGACGGTCGCGTGGGGGGTGTCGTTGCTCGGGTGCGTCGGCGTGGCCTGCGGCCGGGCTGCGACAGCGCCGGAGGCGCAGAAGGGGTGCCGGATGGTGGTCAAGGACAAGCGCGTCGAGTTGCACTCCCCGTTCTTCGTGTTCCGCCTGGATGCCGCGGCCGGGCTGCGGGCCGAATCGTGGGAGAACCGGATGACCGGCCGGACGATCTCGCTCGCCGGCGCGGAGCTGGAGTTGGACATCGGCGAAACCCCGAAGGCGGCCCGGACGCTCCAGTTGCACGCCTCCCAACTGCCTGCCGAATGCGCCAAGGCGGCGGGCCAGGCCGTCTTCAAGCTGACTGCAAAGGCACACGACGTTTCCGCCCTCCTGACGTACCAATGGGACGCGAAGCGCCCGGTGCTGCGCAAGTTCGTGGACGTCACCAACGCCGGCGAGCGGGAGGTCCGGCTGCTGAACGTCCGGCTGGGCGGGTACCGCACCGGGGCGAAGGTCTCCGGCGGGGCGCGGGGGTTTCCGGTGTACCTGGACGGGGAGTTTTTCATGAGCCTGGCGCACCCGGCCGGCTGGGCGACGGGCGCCGGCGGGCAGGTCTCCCTGCGGCACTACCCCGGCGCGAGGCTGGGGCCGGGAAAGACGCTTCGGTGCATGGAGGCGGTCTACGGCGTGGGCCGGACCGGCGAGGCGCGGCAGAGCTTTCTCGCCCACGTCCGCGGGCGGATGCGCCGCGCGGTCCGCAAGCACGACAAGCCCTACGCCATCTACGAGCCCTTCGGCGGCCGGGCCAACGGCGACTTCAACGAGACCGAGGAGTTCCTGCTCGATAACATCGCCAAGGTGGCCGAGGGCCAGCGGGAATCGGGGTGCCGTTTTGATTATTACTCGGTGGACTTCTGGGTCGATGCCCGCGGGGACCTGAAGCGCTTCGACCCGGTGCGTTTCCCGCGCGGGTTCGCGCCGATCCGCCAGGCGCTGAAGGAACTGGGCGCGCTGCCGGGGCTGTGGATCGACAGCGGCGGGCTGCCGCAGTGGACCATCGGCCGCAACCCCGCCGTCAAGCCCGCGATGAGCCGCCCCGACGGGGCCGGTCAGCTCTGCCGGGCCTCCGAGCCGATCAAGTCGATGTACACCCGCGCCTTCATTCACCACATGAAGGAAAACGGCGTCCGCCTGCTGAAGTTCGACAACCTCGGCCACAATACCGGCGACCCCGTCTGCAACCACCCCGGACACGATCACCTGCCGGGGGTCTACTCCACCGAAGCGATCCACGAGGCGGTCATCGAGTTCCTCGGCGCATTGGACGCGGCCTGCCCGGACGTCTTCCTGATGCTGTACTGGGGCTACAAGTCGCCGTGGTGGCTGCTCCACGCCGACACCCTGTTCGAGCCGGGGCTGAGGATCGAGGCCGCCAGCCCGGCCGCCCAGCCCGCCCCCTACGCTCGCGACAGCGTCACCCAGCGGCTGGACCAGGCGCAGTGGCACTGCAAGGACATTCCCGCCCTGGGCAAGGACTCGCTGGGCATCTGGCTGTCGAGCTGGCCCTGGAACAGTTGCGTCGGCAAGGGCCGCTGGCAGGAAGGGGTCGTCATGGACATCTGCCGGGGCAGCCTGCTCGCCCAGATATGGACGGACACGCCCTGGCTGTCGCCGCCGGAACGCAAGCAGCTCGCCGAGTTCATCGCCCTGCTGAAGGCCCGCCCGGAGTGCTTCGGAAACCCCAGGTTCATCCTCGGCAACCCGTGGAAGGATGAGCCTTACGGGTATTGCTGCACCGACGGCAAGCGGGCCTTCCTGGCCTTGAACAACTGCTCCTGGACGGACAGTTCACTGACGCTGACGCTGAATGCCGCCTGGGGGCTGCCCGACGGGCGGGCGTGGGACATCTACCGGTGGTACCCCGATCCGGCCCGGCTGACAGGCAACGGCAAGTCATTCGGCGAAAAGGTCTCGATCTCCCTGCGCCCGTTCCAGGTCGTGCTGCTGGAGGCCGTGCCGGCCGGGGCGACGCCGACGCTCCGCCGAAGCTTCAACATCAAGCCCATCCCTGCCGCCTTCCCCGAGCCCACCCGAGCCATCGAGCTCGACGAAGGCCTGCCCAGGGTCAATGAGCCCAAGCCCGCGGGCAAGTCGATCTGGACGCTGCTGACCCCGGCCAGCGCCGTCTCGGCGGGCGGGGCGACGCTGAGAAGGCAGAAGGACGGCTCCATCCTCGCCGGCGGGAAGAACCCCTCCAACGACACCTACACCGTCACGGCCCAGACCCCGCTGACGGGCATCACCGCCATCCGACTGGAGGCCCTCTGCGACGCCTCCCTGCCGGTCAACGGACCCGGGCGGGCGGTCAACGGCAACTTCGCCCTGCACCAGCTCCGACTCACCGCCGCCCCGCAGGGCAAACCGGACCTCGCCCGGCCGGTCAAGCTGCGCAGCGCCAAGGCGGATTTCTCCCAGAGCGGCTACGGCGGCTGGCCGGTCGAGGCGGCCATCGACGGCGACCCGAAGACCGGCTGGTCGGTGGACCCGGACGAGGGCTGGCCCCACGTCGCCGTCTTCGAGACCGCCAAGGCCGTCGGGCTCGCGGGCGGGACGAGGTTCACGTTCACGCTCGAGCTGGGCGAGCGTGGACACAGCATCGGCCGACTGCGCCTCAGCGCGACCACCGCCAAGCCGCCCGTTCCCCTGCCGACCGGCTACGGCGGACCCAGGACCGGGCCCCCCAGCCGGATCATCAAGGCCCAGCTCCCCCCCTCCGCCGCCGGCGGCACCCTGGTGGTCACGCTCAAGGTGCACGGCGGCAGCCCAAGAGGCATCTCCTGCGGCGCGAAACTCGGTGACAGGCCCGTCCCCTGCACGAAGGTGTGGCACGACAACGCCTCTTACCCCGCCACGTGGCAGGCCTGGCGGATCCCGGTCGGGCCCTCGGCCAGGCCCAGGCCGTTGCTGCTGTCCGTCTCCAAGGTGCCGCCCAAGGCCAGGCTGACGTGGGCGGGATATTTCCTCCCCAGGTAGCTGGGTGCCATGGCGGGTCCCGACGTACGTCGGGATTTCCCGCCATGCCGGTCAACA
>CAZNSB010000417.1:0-4887 GCA_964575155.1 uncultured Planctomycetaceae bacterium
CGGCCGGGATGCCCTTGGTGAAGTCGAGCCGCGGCAGCGTGCGGACGGGCACGATCAGCGTCGCTGCCCAGTTGACGAGCGAGATCACCGACTGCGAGACGAACAGCAGCATCACCACGGCCGCCGGCGCCACCCACGCCCACCCGTACGCTATCAGGCTCTTGGTCTGGACCAGCAGGACGCCGGTGATGACGGCGGCGGCCACCGCCTGCCCCAGCACGTACACCCAGGGCAGGGCGGGATGGATGGCCCGGGCCAACCGGTGCAACACGGGCAGCCGCACGCCGATGGTCCGTTCCAGTTCGCGCCGGCCGTCGCGGACGAGGAAGTACCCGACGTGGCGTTCCCGCCGTTCGGCGTCGGGGTCGCGCTTGCGTGCCTCGGCCAGGCGGACGGCGGCGGCGGCCACCTCGTGTTGGTCCCGGTCGCACCAGCGGGCGAGTTGCTCGACGACGTGGCGGTACCGGTCGCGGGTGGCGAAGTCCATCTGGGCGTACACGCCGGCCGGGTCACGCCGAAGCGCCGCCTCCGTCTCGCTCAGGTTCTCGACGAACTCGTGCCAGTCCAGCGCCGTCAGCGTCCGCAGGCTGGTGATGCTGTTGGCGATGGAGACGCGGTCGGCGGCCTGGTCGTGGCTTTCGGCCCGGAGCGTCTGCTCCATGGTCTGGCCCTGCTCGGCCAGGTCCTGCTCGACCCAACTGACCACGAGGCCGAGGGCCGGGTGCTGGCCCTGGAGGCCCGTGCACATCTCGGCGATGAAGGCCTGGCTCATCGTCGGCGAGTCGCGGACGAAGTCCGCCAGTTCCGTGATCAGGCGCTTCGGGTTGGCCTGGGCGGCGTCGAGGAACCGGCCGACCCACCCCAGGGCGCGGTCGCGGTCCCGGCGACGGCGGGCCGTCCGGTACGAGACCCGCCGCAGGTTCTCCAGCAGCGCCAGCCTCAGCATGATCGCGACGGCCCACAACTCGCCGAGCGTCAGGGCGCTGTGGGCCTGGAACCCGCGGACGAAGCGGGTCAGGTTCTCCATGTCGATCCGCCCGTCGGTGTGCGAGACGAGTTCCAGCGCCAACTCGTACACCCGGGGGAACCCCTGGAGCGGGCCGGTGGCGAGCCGCGGCAACTGCCTGGAATAGCCCGGCGGCAGGTGGTCGCGGGCAATGTCGATCTGCTCTTCGATCAGGTAGAAGTTGTCGAGCAGCCAGTTGGCGCCGGGGGCCGTCTGACGGCCGCCGCGGACCGCCGCCGCCACCACGCCGTACGATTCCCGGACGACCCGCTCGTTCTCGCTCAGCCGGTGCAGCAGGACCTCCGGCCCGGGACGCGGGTCGACCTCCTGGTCGCCGGCCAGCATGCGGCCGTGCTGCTCCAACTGGCCGAGCGCGAACAGTTCGGCGCGCAGGGGCGGCTCTTCCTTCGCGGGCCGGTCGGCCTCCTGGCCGAACAGCCGGCTCAGCGGCGTCCGCCGCAGCGTGGCGAGAAATCCGTCCTGGCTCATGCGGACCTTTGCCTTGGCACGCGCTCGTGTCGCCCGGGAAGCACCGGGCCGCCGGGATCCTCTCCGCGGGCCGCCCAGACCTCCCGCCCGGGCCACGCCGTCGGACGGGAGAGCCGTCGTCGGCTCCGGCCCCCGGCGCGCACACTCCCCTCTTCCCTATCTTCCTTTACCTTGCGGGGGCGGCGGCGTCAAGAAGCATCGTCATCGCGGCACGGGAAAGGGCTGCGTCCGGCAGGGCAGCGGCCAAGCCGCCAATGGAGCGCGGCGGGTCTCCGCACCCGCCGCGCAAGAGGACGTCTTGGTGTTGCAGGCCCTACGGGACCTTTATCTTGCCTTCAGCCTTGAGGGTTTCGAACACCGACTTCACCGTTTCCGCATACTTATTCATTGCCTCGTCGAATCGCTTCTCGGCCATTGCGCGCCTATCCGGGTCCGCATCGGTCAAGTCGCCGATCTCAAACCCCATCTTCTCCAGAATCAGACCCTGGAGGATTCTCCTGGCCGCGGGCAGTGACTCCAGCGTTCCGTCGCTGAGGCCGATGGCCTTGGTCCACACCACCTCCTCCGCGACGGCTTGAGCGTTTGCGTCGGTCACGGGCGCGGCGGGATCGAAACGCTGGATGAGGGCGGCAAGAGAAACGTCCTTCCTCTTGACGTTGCCGACCGTGGACGCACGCGGGGCGAACAACCAGTTGGCGTCGATGACGCCTTGAAAACCGGTGCGCCGCGATGCGATAAAGATCGCCCACTCAACGTCGGCCTTCACCATTTCCTCGGCAGAGAGTTTCTTCGTGCCAAGTTCCGTCAGATTGAACTTTGTATCGCTCATCCAAGCGCTTACTAAGGCTTCGGCAAACGACCGCCTGTTCTTGCGATAGAGGTCGGCCAGGAGGGCCCTTTCGTCTTCCCGCGACGGCTTGCCCCCTCCAGAAGCCTGCTTGGCGTCACGAGCCTCTTTATACTCTTCGAACATCTTCTTGAGCGAGGCATCACCAGCAGCTTGTTCCTGGGCAAACACCGTGTCCACGCATGCCTCAAGATAGCCGACCGGTACGCCTGTTACGGTGAGTCCGGCGCCCAGCGATACATCCACCGTGCGGCCACGGCCTTCCAGGTTCAGAAGCCCGAACGCCGCCAAGTAACCCCGGTTCTGAGCCATCTCCAGCGATTCGCGATACGGTCTCGCGCCGGCCGGTGGCTGCGCTTCTGGTGTCTTCTGATCCGTTGTCGGCGTGTACGGTGCCGTGGCGGGCGTTTTGCTCCGCACGATCTCCTTGACGATTGTCTTGGGGATTCTCATCCTCCCGCCGTTGGGCGTAGTGACGACGTAATGCTCCCCGTCCTCTTTCACTTGGCCGTCAAAGCGGGTCCCGCCTTTGGTGACAAGGGTGTCGGCGCTTGCCCCCTCCGCACACAACAGAAAGGCCGATGCACTGAGCGCAAGCAGTTGGGACTGAAGGCGCGACCTCGCCATCCCACTCCTCCTCCCTTCGTGAGCGCGTGGCTCAGGCGGTACATCCGGCCGTGATTCCACGGGCCCCGGCTCGGCGCTGCGGACACGACACCAATCTACGCTGGCCGTTCGTGCTTCTCGCACGCCGCCAGACGATTGGGCCTGATGCCAGTGTAGCATGAAGGCTTGGGATGTCAACGAGTTGGAGTTCCGGTGACACGGAGTTCCGCCGACACACAACTTATCTTCCTCACCGTTCTGGCTTCGGGCCGGAAGCAAAGTGCGTGTCAGCCGAACTGGAAACAGGTAACTGTCCCTAATTCTGTCCCTAATTCCGGCCGTGCCAGGCGTGCTCCCCTGACTGGTGCACCCGCGCCGTCAGGCCCGCGTACGCCCCCACCTGGCGGGCGTCGCGGAAGCGGTCCACCTCGCCGATCTCCGCCACGATCAACAGGGCCGAGTACAGGCCGACCCCGTGCAGGTCCCGCAGCGCCTCGGCCTGCGGGAACTCTCCGGCCAGCAGCACCAGGTGATCGTCCAGCACCACCCGCTCCCGCTCGAAGTGCTCCAGACGCCGGAGCAGTTCGTCCCGTATCAGGTTCCCGCCGATGCCGAGGTCCTGCCGCGCCAACCATCGCAGGCCCCCCTTCGAGAAGACGTTCCGGCACGGCGGGTGCAGGTTCCGGCTCCGAAGCAGCGCGTGCATCTGGTTCTTGGCCAGCGTCGCCATGCGACTCAATCGGGCCCGCGTCCGCGTCACCTCCCGCAGCACCTGGTACGGCTGCGGCGGCACGTACGCCTCCGGCACGAGGCTGGCCCGCAGCAGCTGCGCCAGCAGCGCCGCATCCAACTTGTCGGTCTTCGCCCGCGCCGTTACAATGGCCCGCAGCCGGAGCGGGTGGGCCAGCACCACCTCGCCCAGCGGCTCCAGCAGGTCGTACAGCCACCGGTAACTCGAGGACGCCTCGATGACCGCCCGGAACGGACGCAGCCGCCGAAACGCCTTCGCGATGGCCGACTCGTCGCGGCACTCGAACCGGCGCGGCCGGCCGACCGGCCCGCGCGCGTTCTCGACGGCCACGACCAGCGTCCGCTTGTGCACATCGATCCCGACATAGTGCATCGTGTGCTCCTTGCCCCTGGGGCGTTCGTGGGTTCGTACGGCAAACCCATCGTAACCCCCAGGGCAAGGAGCGTCAGCACTCCACGCCCGGCGAGGCGGTTATAGAATCAGGATACTTAACTCTCCTACCGAGCAGGTTTCGGGCCCGGCTTCTTCGGCCGAAGCGGACGGCCGAGTCGTGTCTCCATGCGGCGCACTTGCTTCCGCGCGCCGTAGCACTACGGAACGGCGCCGTGCTATTCGGTATCACGTCCTTAGAACTCGCTGGCCTGTGTCTGACACGAGTGGGTGCATCTCATCTCCGATTTACGAGACCCATGAATAGCTCTCGATCTTCGCTATCATCCATCTGCCACTGACCTTCTTCAGCAAGATGCGCCTGCCCAAGCCGTTCTTCAGGTAGAAGCGCTTCCCCGAGGGATAGTAGGCGCCGCTAGCCTCGGCCACGGTTCTGACTGTCGCATTGCGTTCCCGCACGCCTTCCATTTCCACAACAATCTCGCGCCACTCAAGTTCCCGCCTGACAATATGCATAATTTCGGCGTAGTCCTCTCGCGAAATGGGCCACGCCTCCGAATAGTGGTCCTGGAACTGGGCTTCCCACCAGACCCTGGCCGGATACGGCATCGTCGCAAACCAAATGCCGACGCCGACTGCAGCCACAATAAGCATCGCACAACACGCAATGATTGCACGCCTCGTTTTGGCTGCCATGTATCTTCACACCCCCAATCCTTTACCTCCAGGAGTTCCGGGGGAGTTCCGGGGACACCCATAACCGCCCCCGTGTCAAGGGCGTTTTGCCCCGAGGGTTGT
>CAZNSB010000418.1:0-4886 GCA_964575155.1 uncultured Planctomycetaceae bacterium
GGTACCCGGGGTTCGAGCGGGCCCTGACGACCGTGTCCCCCTCGACGGTCAGGATGATGCCGAAGTTGCCCACCATCCCGACGTGCTGGGGACCGAAGTAGAGCTCCAGCTCCCTTGCCGAAGCCGCTCTGGCCTTGTTCGAGGCGTGCGTCACGACTTCCATTTCTCCCGCGCCTTTGCCCTGAAGTCTTCCCGCTGCGCTTCGTTCATCGTGGCGAAGCTTACCTCCACTTCAGCGGCCTCGTCCTTCTCGGCGATGGCATCCTTTACCATCTGAACAAGATGGTCCCTTATCGGCACCTCCGGGAAGGGCAGATTCATGGTTACCCTTACGGTCTCCTGTTCGACACGGACTTCCTTGATCATGCCCAGCTCGAGCAGACTGCCATCAATTTCAGGATGCTGGGTCTTCGAGATCGCCTGGAGCACGTCTTTTTCCGAAAGCATCTCCTATTCCTCTACTGACGGAGTCGAACCGAAAGTGTCTTGAACGTATTGTCGCGTGTCGAAGTCCCTTCTCATCGGCGGGGGCCCCTTCCAGTGGTCCAGCAGGAACGGCGTGAGCCTGGGGTTGCCCTCGAAGTGCACCCCGTACATCTCATGGATTTCCCGCTCGTAGGTCTGGGCGTGCGGGAAGACGGCCCTGGCCGTCACGGTCTCGGGGTTGGCCCGGGGCAGGCGGGTCTTCAGCATGACGTGGATCTTGTCCCTGTAGGACCACAGGTGGTAGACCAGCTCGAACCGGCCTTCCTCGATCCAGTCCGTGCAGGATATCGCGGCCAGGTGCTCGAAGCCGCGCGCCTGGAGCAGGATGAGCGCGGAGACCGCCCCTGCCTTCGGCACGGCAGCCACGAGCCGGCCCTTCTTTTGCACGGTCGCCACCGCTCCCTCGACGCCTCGCTCGACCGCCTTCTTGAGATCTTCTTCGCTCATGTTCGTCTAGCCGTTCGACCCCGCGGTTGCATGGGGGCTTGTGAACTTCCCCAGGTGCGGCAGGACCTCGCGCTGGTTCCTCTGGTAGTAGTCATAGTTTTCCTTGTACCGCTCGTAGCCGGTGGCGATTCCCTTGTCGATCATCTGCCAGAGATGGACCACGGCCACGAAGATCGCCTCGGGCCGGGGCATGCATCCGGCGATCCAGCCGTCGACCGGGAGGTACTTGTCGAGGTGCTTGATCGTGTTGTAGGAGTCCCAGTACATCCCGCCGTTGACCGGGCAGGAGCCGAAGCCCACCACGTACTTGGGGTCGGGCATCTGGTCGTAGGTCCGGATGATCGCCCCCAGCGTCTTGATCGAGACGTACCCGGTGATCAGGAAGAGGTTCCCCTGCCTGGGGGTGGCCATCGGCAGGACGCCGAAGCGTTCGGCGTCCCAGCGCGAGGTGATGACCGGGGGGATCTCGACGACGCCGCAGCCGGTGCAGAAGTACACCGCCCACAGCGAGTACTTCTGGCCCCAGTTGGCGGGGCTCTTGAGCGTCTTGAGTATCTCGCCTCTGTCCATGGGTTCACTCCGGCCTCAACGCGACAATCAGCAGGCCAAGCAGCGCCAGTATCGTGGGCCACTTCCAGAGATACCGCAGCGCCTGCTCGACCCGGAACCTGGGCAGGACCGCGTTGACGCACACGCCGGCGAGAAAGACCGTCAGCATCTTGGCCAGGAAGGTCAGCAGGTTGGCCCCGCCTCCGAGGAACAGGTCGACGAACAGCGCCAGGACGATGTACGTGTGCAGGGCGCCCTGCACCGCGGCGAAGGCGAGGTACTTTCCGCCCAGCTCGACCATGGGCCCCGAGGCGATCTCCTGGGGGGCGGCGGCGAAGTCGAAAGGCCTGATGCCGAGCATGGCCGGCAGGATGAGGAACGTCGCCGCGGCCGGGAGGGGGAGCACGAAGACGGCCCAGTGGAGGACGGAGCCCTGCTGGGCGGAGACGATCTCGACCAGCGAGGTCGTCCCGAACCGGGTCATCACCGCCAGGGCCGCCATCAGGAAGGGCACCTCATAGGCAAGGGCCAGGGTGAGCTTGCGGGAGACGCCGATGCTCGCGTTGGGGTTCTCCGAGGCGCCTCCGGCCAGGGCGAGCCCCAGCGGCGAAAGCAGCATCAGGTAGAGGACCACCAGGAAATCGCCCGACGCCGAGAGCGGGTGCATCCCCCCGGCCGGTATGAAGACGATCGTGATCAGCGCACCGGCCAGGCCCAGGAGGATGCCGAGGTCGAACAGAACCCCGTGCGAGATGTTCTCCTTCTGCGTGAGCAGCTTCACGACGTCGATGACGGGCTGGTAGAGCGGCGGGCCGTACCGCCGCTGGACCCGCGCGGTGATCTTCCTCGACAGCCCCAGGAACAGGACCGCCACCAGGAAGGCGACGACGGGCAGGACTGCGATGAAGACGATCCTCGTCAGCATCATTACAACTGCCCTCCCATCTTCAGGCAGATCAGCAGCGCCAGGAAGATCACGATGTAGGCCGCGTACGTGTTCACGTTGCCGGTGTAGATCTTCCGGGCAGCCTCGAAGAGGCCCTCGGCCTTCCCCACGAGCCAGCCATAGAAGTCATCCACCGTGTCGCGTACATACGGCCCGATCAGTTGGTGGGCTGGCTGGTAGAAGTCGGCGCTGTAGTGGTACCTGTCGGGGGGGACGTACGACCCCGCGCCGTAGCTGTCGGACTGGTCGACGCGGCGGGCCTTCTTCGCCAGAGCGAAGATCACGTAGACTATCGCCAGGGACGCAACCACGCCCGCGAGGATGTTGATGGTGTTGAGCTCGCCCACGGCCGGCGGAAGCGCCCAGAGCCCGCTTTCCAGGGCCTCCAGGCCGAGGGAGGCCTGGACCGAGCTGATCGCCCTGACCGGGATTCCCGGCAGGACGCCGAAGAGTATCACCGCCAGCGCCAGCAGGACCATGGGCAACTGCATGGAGAACGGCGCTTCCGTGACCTGCCGGTACCTGGTGGGCAACTGGCCCATGAAGGCGTTATGGATCAGCTTGTACCCATACAGGATTGTCGCCCACGTTCCCAGCAGCGCGACAAGCGCCAGGAAGGGACGGCCTTCCATGATCAGCGTCTTGTATATGAACCATTTCGAGACGAATCCGTTCGTCAGGGGCACGCCGATCAGTCCGCAGACGGCGACGAGGGCGGTCGCGAAGGTCACGGGCATCTTCTTCATGAGCCCGCCGAGCTCGTTCAGGTCCCGCGTTCCGGTACGGTGCTCCACGGCGCCGACGGCCAGGAACAGCAGCGCCACGCACCCCGCGTAGTTCAGCGCGTGAAACAGCCCCCCCGCGACCCCCAGCGTCGTCCCGAAGGCGATCCCCAGCACCATGTACCCGCCGTGCCCGACGGACGACCACGCGATCAGCCGTTTCGCGTCGTCCTGGAACATCGCGATCAGCAGCGGGACGAGGATGGTGACGGCCGCCACCCAGCACAGCACATGTGCGAACGTCACGGGCCCCAGCTTCACCCCGGCCAGGGCGCCCTCGCCGAGAATCCCGTACATGACCACCATCAGGCCGTAGATGCCCATCCTGACCAGCACGCTGGAGAGCACCGCGGAAAACGGCGAGACCGCCTCGCTGTGCGCGTCGGGAAGCCACACGTGCAGCGGCACAATGGCGTTCTTGATCCCGAACGCCAGCACGAACATCAGGAGGACGAACAGGCTGTAGCCCGGTGACGCCTTGGCCATCTCTCGGGCCACGCCGTCCAGACTGAGCGTCCCGCACGTGGCATACAGGCTGGCGATGGCCAGGAGCATCGCGCAGGAGCCGGCGATGGACATGATCATGTACTTCAGCCCGGCCGCGACCGCCTTGCCCCCCCGGTAGCTGATGAGAAGGTACGTCGCCCAGCTCATGATCTCCCAGAAGACGAACAGCGATATGAGATCGGCGCTGAAGACGATGCCCAGCATCCCGGCGTTCACCAGGAGCATGGAGGAATAATAGAAGTTGAGCCCTGGTTTGCCCTGCATGTATCGCAAGGAGAAGACAACCGCCAGCAGGTCAATCACGGAGACGGTGATGGCGAAGAACCAGGCCAGGGCGTCGGTCCTCAGGGCCAGCTCGGCCTCCAGGAACGGCAGCGCATAGTAGTGGAGCCTGGCGTCCTGGCCGTAAAGCAGCGCCACAAGGACGACCGGCGCGGCCGCCAGGAGCACCGCCAGGACGTTCCGCAGTGCCCCGGAGACCTTGCCCGCCAGGTAGACGAGCAGGGCGCCGCCGAAGGCTGCGGGCAATATCACGGCAAGTAACGTCTCCATGGCCATGCTAAGGCGCTCCCAGGACGTCGCTGACATACGCCGCGCGGTTGAACAGTTCCTTTGCCGCGCCGTCCAGCGCGTCCGTGACGAGCTGGGGGCAGACCCCGATGGCAACGATCAGTGCCGCAAGGACGAGGATCGGGATCAGCGCTGCCGGGGGGGCCTCTCTCACCGGTCGGGCGGGTTGTCTCTCGCCGCCCTTGAAGTAGAGCCCCTGGACCACCCTGAAGAAGTAGCCCGCCTCGACGACCGTGGCGGCGAGGGCGACGGCGGCGAGGCCGAGATAGGCGGGGCGGGCCGTCTTGAGGGCGGCGCAGACGATCGACAGCTTGCTCATGAAACCGGCGAACGGAGGCAGCCCCACGAGCGAGAAGGTCGCCACCGTGAAGGCGACGGCGGTCAGGGGCATCCGCCTGCCCAGGCCCTCCATGTCCGAGAGCCTCTTCGACCCGGCGCGGCAGATCATGTACCCCGCCGCCAGGAACAGCAGGCACTTTGCCAGGGCATGGTTGAGGAGCTGGAAGAGGGCCCCGAAGACGCCCAGAGAGGTGCCGATCCCGACGGCGAAGACGATCAGGCCGATCTGCCCGATGCTCGAGTAGGCCAGCATCCGCTTG
>CAZNSB010000419.1:0-4841 GCA_964575155.1 uncultured Planctomycetaceae bacterium
GCACTGGTACAACCGGCTGTTCGCCAACGGGCAGCTCGGCGAGGCGCAGATCGAGCGGCTGCACGCCTGCCTGTCCGACCCGGCCGTGGAGGCCTGCGCCCACAGGGTCGTGTACCTCCACCACCACCCGTTCGATCCCGTCCTGCTGCACGAGCTGAAGGACTCATCCGCCCTGGGCGAGGTGCTGGCCGGGCGAGGCAACGTGGACGCCCTGCTGTACGGGCACAACCACGCCGGGTGGAAGCGGCACGGCAAGTGGGGCATCGGGCGCTGCTACGACGCCGGCTCGGCCACCCGAAAGGACGGAAAGCCCGGCTACCACCGCGTCATCGACCTGGCGGGTGACTTCCGGCTGGACTACGACGGCGACTTCTTCTGCAACCGCGACCCGGAAACGGAGTGACCCCAATGGCCAGGCACATCGGGATTGTGGGTTGCAGCGCGGAAGGCGCGGCCTTGTGCTACCGGACGATCTGCACGGAGGCCCCCGAGCAGATGGGGCCGTTCGCCCATCCGGAGGTCTCCCTGCACACCCACTCCTTCGGGCGCTACATGGACGCCCTCCACGCCGACGACTGGCACGCCGTCGCGGCGCTGATGCTCGATTCGGCCCGCAGGCTCGCCCGCGCGGGCGCGGAGGTCCTCATCTGCCCCGACAACACCATCCACCAGGCACTCCCCCTCGTCCTGCCCGACTCGCCCCTGCCCTGGCTGCACATCGCGCGCGAGGTCATCCGCGAGGCCCGCGGCCGCAGCTTCCGGCGCCTGGCGATTCTGGGCACGGAATGGCTGATGACCGGGCCGGTCTATGCCGACGCCGCCCACGACGCCGGCATCGAGACCCGCATCCCGCCGGACCGTCAGCGCCGCTGCATCGACCGGATCATCTTCGAGGAGCTGGTCCGCGGCCGAGTCCTCCCCGACAGCCGCCGGCAGCTCGAGCAGGTGCTGGCCGAGATGAAGGGCCTCGGCTGCGACGCGGCGGTGCTGGGGTGCACGGAGCTGCCCCTGCTGGCCGATCCGGACACCAGCCCGCTCCCGACCCTCGACTCCACGCGCATCCTCGCCCGGGCGGCCCTGCGCGAGGCGCTCAGCGGGTGATTGCCCGCGGGCGCGCGGCCCGCAAGCTGGGCCGGGGACGCCCTTTCTGCTACCATGGCAGCCCATGAAGATCCTCGGGAAGCGCCGGCCGTGGTACGCTGAGGGGCTGGCGTTCGAGTGCCTCCGCTGCGGGCGCTGCTGCGCCGGCCCGGGAGAGGGATACGTCTGGATGGCTCCGGAGGAGATCGACGCCCTCGCGGAGTTCCTCCAGATGCCCGTCGAGGAGGCCCACCGGCGCTACCTTCGCCGGGTCAGCAAGCGCTACAGCCTGGTCGAGGAGCCGCTCAGCAAGGACTGCATCTTCCTGCGATACGACGCCGAGGGGCTCTCGCAATGCCTGATCTACCCGGTTCGCCCGGCGCAGTGCCGGACCTGGCCGTTCTGGCCGGTGAACCTGACCACGCCCCAGACGTGGTGCCTCTCCGCCGGCCGCTGCCCCGGCATCAACCGGGGGCCCGTGCACGATCTCGATGAAATCCAGCGCCAGCGAGACCGGACATGTCCCTGAGATGGACCTGAGCTCCGTGGTGGCCCGCTGCCGGGCCAATGCGGCGGCGATGGCCCAACTGCGGGCGATCTACGCCTCGGCCGACCGGGCCGCTGCCGACGCCGGGCTCCTTTGCCTGCGCTGCGGGACGTGCTGCAAGTTCGACCTGTCCGGGGAGCGGCTGCTGCTGACGGTCGCGGAGCTTGCCCTGCTGACGTGGGATCGGCCCCCGGGGGCGGGGGCGGGCGGGGGGCGCTGCCCCTACCAGATCGGGCGGGACTGCACCGCCCACGGGCGGCGCCCGCTGGGGTGCAGGACTTTTTTTTGCCGGGGAAGGAAGAAACTCGTTTTGCGCGATGCGCACGAGGGCCTGCTCCGGCGGATTCGGCGCCTCCACCAAACACATTGTATCCCATACGCTTACGGGGAGTTGGGCGGCCTTCTTCTGCAATTGTATTCACATAAATGATTTAGCGATGTTCGGGCCGGTCGAAACCGGCCCGGATCTTTCCTTGACGCGGGCGCCCGGTGCGCCTAGTTTCTCCTGGCCCTCAGGCCCTCAGAACGCGGGGACAGGGGGCGGACACCTCAAAACTTGAAGAGTCCGGCACCGGGCATCGGCCGCGAGGGGCCTTGCCCCAGGTAAGGAGAAGTTGGCCTTGACCAAGAAGGAAATGGTACGACGGATTGCAGCGGAGCTGGACCTCGACCAGGTGCTGACCCGGAGGATCGTCCAGCGCGCCCTGGACATGATCCTGGAAGCCGTCGCCGGGGAGGGAAGGCTGGAACTGCGCAATTTCGGGGTCTTCGAAGTCAAGAGCCGCGCCGCCCGCAAGGCGCGCAACCCCAGGACCAACGAACAGGTAAACGTGCCCGCCAAGAGCGTCCTGTGCTTTCAGCCGGGTAAGAAGGTAGCGGCCAGATTCGCACAAATCCCCCCTCGAAACAACTCCGCCCGGGGGCCTGAAGGGTAGGCAAATTCCCCATTGACACCCTTCGCCCGCACTGCTAGCATGCCGGGTGCTGGCCTTAGAGATCCGGCTGTGTGCCGGCTCTGACTTGGAGACATTCGCCCGGAAAGGTGCAGGCCATGAAACAGCTTGTGCTGCTGCTCCTGGTTGTGGCGTTCATCGTCGGCTGCGGCGGGCTGGTCGACACCCCGTCCGAACGTACCCGCCGCCTCGACAACATGGTCGAGTACGACTCGCGGAGGATTGTGGACGACTGCGACTACTTCTGGCTGGTCGATCGGCCCTCCTACCTGTCCTACTGGAACCTTCGCGAAGCGGATTGAAGTGCGGCTTGCCCGCCGAACCCAGCGGCTTCGCCGATCGGGCTTTTGGTGCGCGCGGCCGGTGGCGCGGGAAGAAGCCCGCGCCGGGCGGCGTTGCCTTCTCGGGCGTCCGCGGTTACCTTGCCCGCCCGGAAAGGAAGCTTCCCACCCGCCGCCGGTTGGGCTATGCTGGTCATGCCAATGGGAGACGCCATGAGAGGCCTTGTGATTGTCGTGCTGACGGCGGCCCTGGCCGGGGCCCAGGAGCCCGGCCCCAGGGTCGAACTGAACGAGCCGGTCCGGCTTCCCTTCGCGGGCGTGAAGATCGCCCTGCCGAAAGGGTTCTACTCGGTGCATCCCGACGACGGCAACCTGGTCGTCCATGCCAGGAAGAGCGAGAACGAAATCCCCGTGATCGGGCTGAAGCTGATGGCCTACCGCACGCCCAAGCCCGTCGCCCTGGCCGATTTCATCAAGGGCGCCCACCCCGAACGAGGCCGGGCCTTCCAGAAGGTCACCATCCACAAGGAAAAGCCGATCCGCCTGCGGGGGGTCGAGGCGACGGTTCAGGTCATGAGCTACGAGTACCGCGGAAGACCGCAGACCGCCATCTGGATGTTCTTTCTCCGCCCGGTGACGGACGGCAGCTTCCAGATGGGCTACGCGCTGTCGGTGGAGGCGGACAGGAACCGGGGCAAGGACACGCTGGAGGTGCTGATCGCCGTCTCCGGATCGATCGAGCTTTTCGATCCGGTCCGCCCCGTCACCGAGAAGATCGCTCCCGCCGGCGAGCCGGTCGTCAGCCGGCGCTTCGGCTTCTCCATCCGCCCGCCGGGGTGGTGGAAGGTCAGCGCGAACAGGACGCCGGCCTCGGCCGTCGTGAACCTTTTCCAGACCGACTACGTCTTCCTGGGCGCGACGATGCCGGCGGCGTCGTTCACCGCCAAACGGGGAGGCGGAAGCCCCGCCAAGTGCGCCGCCGAGGCGCTCGATCGGATCACCCGGTACCTGAAGCTGAAGCAGCTCGAGTACGAAAACGTCCACGAAGGCCCCGCCAAGCTGGGCGGACGCGACGGGCACGAATCCCTCGTCAGCCACGCCATCCCCCCGGTGGCCAACTGGCCCAAGAAGCGCATGCTCGGGGTGCGCACCGTTTGCGCCAACGGCGTGGTCTACTGCCTGAGACTGGAATACGACACGGAGAAGAAAGAGGACATGACGGCGGCGCTGGACGCCATCGCCGCCGGCCTGGAGATCACCCAACCGGCCGTCCCGACCGGGGAGCCCACCACGGCGACCAGGCCCGCGCCGACCACGAGGCCCGCGCCGGCCACCAGGCCCGCGCCGACCACCAGGCCCGCGCCGACCACCAGGCCCGCGCCGACCACCAGGCCCGCCCCCGGCGGCGGCAACAGCATCGTCCCCGGCTACCGCGAGTAGCCGGCGAGGACGGACCCTCAACCAATGGCAAGGAAGATCGAGCCGAACAGGATCGTTCAGGGCGACTGCATCGAGATCCTCTCCCAGGTGGAAGAGCCCTTCGCCGACCTCGTCTTTGCCGACCCCCCCTTCAACATCGGCTACAAGTACGACGTCTACGAGGACCGCAAGAAATACGACGAGTACCACGCCTGGACGAAAGAGTGGATGCGGGCCTGCGTCGAGAAGGCCCTCAAGCCGGCGGGAAGCTTCTGGGTCGCCATCGGCGACGAGTACGCCGCCGAGGTCAAGACCATCGGCGACTCCCTCGGCCTGCACCTGCGGAACTGGGTGATCTGGCACTACACCTTCGGCCAGAACACCAAGCGCAAGTTCGCCCGCAGCCACGCACACCTGTTCTACTGGGTCAAGGACCCCAAGAACTTCACCTTCAACGACATGGCCGTCCGCATCCCCTCGGCCCGTCAGACCACCTATGCCGACACCCGGGCCAACCCCAAGGGCAAGCTCCCCGACGACGTGTGGAGCTTCTCGCGCGTC
>CAZNSB010000420.1:0-4826 GCA_964575155.1 uncultured Planctomycetaceae bacterium
CCGCTGAGAGGCGCCAAGGAGAAACGTCATGAGACTGGTGACTCGTTCCGACTTCGACGGGTTGGGTTGTGGGGCACTCCTGAAAGAGGCGGGCCTGCTCGATGACATCAAGTTCGTCCATCCAAAGGACGTTCAGGATGGGAAGGTGGAAGTCAGCGCCAATGACGTTCTGGCCAACGTACCCTATGTCCAGGGCTGCGGCCTGTGGTTCGATCACCATTCCAGCGAGGACCAGCGACAGGCACACGGGACGTTCGAGGGAATGAGCGACCCCTCCGCCCCGAGCGCGGCAAGAGTCATATACGACTACTACGGCGGGGAGGCTGCGTTCCCGAATGCCCACCTTCGCGACCTGGTGGCTGCGGTCGACAAGGCCGACTGCGGCGACTTCAGCGCCGACGAGATACTGCATCCCGCCGGGTGGGTGCTGCTTTCCTTCGTCATGGACCCGCGAACCGGGCTGGGCCGATACAGGGACTACAGGATCGGCAATTACCAGTTGATGATGGACATGATTGACTACTGCCGGGCCATGCCCGCCGAGGAGATCCTCCAGGTCGCGGACGTCCAGGAGAGGGTCCGGCGCTACTTCGAGCAGGACAAGCTCTTCCGGGAGATGGTCCGGGCCAACACGACGGTGCACGGCAGCGTCATCGTGCTGGATTTGCGGAACCAGGAGGAGATCTACACCGGCAACCGCTTCGTGCTCTACAGCCTGTACCCCCGGCAGAACATATCCATACAGGTCATCTGGGGCTTCCGCAGGCAGAACATCGTGATGACCTGCGGGCACAGCATCATCAACCGGACCTCCACGGTGGACGTCGGCTCGCTGATGCTGACCTACGGCGGCGGGGGGCACAAGCGGGTCGGCACCTGCCAGGTCCCCATCGAGGAGGCCGACGGGATTCTGGCTGAGCTGGTCCGGCAGATGAACGTCGCCGCGCCGCGGGCGCGCCCCGCCCACGCCCTCTGACCGCACCGGCGCGGGAAACGCCCCTCCCCGCCGCCGGCAGCATCCGGGCGCGATCCGGCGGGCGCCCCGCCCCGGCGCGCTCACGGGCCTACGCAGCCCGAATGCTCTCATCCAAGATGAGCGGCGGTTCAACCGTGCCCGAATTCCCCCTCCCGCAGCGGAACCACGCGGCGGGACAGGCGTCGATACACTTGTCATGCCGGACGCGGGACCATGCTTCGAGCACCTTCCGGCGCGGCGTCCGGTGCTGCGGCCTCGGCCGGGCAGCGCGGAAGCGAAGAGCCCCCCCGGCCGGCACACGCTGGAGGTCTGGCATCCCCGGAACGAGCCGGTCGAGAAGACCCTCGATTTCCAGATCATTCCCGATGCGGTCACCGAGCTGGTCGTGCGTCTCAGGCCTCCCTCGGACTGACAGTGGACGTCGCGCCCAGCCGAATGCGGCCGATTCCGCCGAGCATGCGGATCATGCTCGTCGTGCAGGTCGGCGGCAACGTCTTGCGTCGGCCGGTCGAATCGGGGCGGCGGGATTGCACTTGCCCTCGCCTGCGCCCTGCGGGCGGGGTCGGGCTGCGTGGAATCCCTCCGCAAGTCGCTTCGCTTCCCTCGTGACTTGATGGCTTCGCCGTCGCCGGCGCGAAGGGTCTTGTCACCGCAAGCGCCGCCAGGTTCGCTCCATCGCCTCCAGGTTCTCCCAGGGCCAATAGTTCCTGAACACGACGCCCGGGCCAAGGACAAACCCCCTCTTTCCGCAATCGGCGAAGGCCTCTTCCACCGCCTGCTCGACCTCTTCGGCCGTTCCCCGCCCAAGATGCGCCGGGCCGCTGATCCCGCCCCAGAGCGACTTGCCGGGCAGCTCGCTTCGCACCCGTTTGAGCGTCCCCAGTTGCCCGCCGTACACCGGCTCGTAGCCGATCAGGCAATGGAAGGGCAATGCCGCCAGCATGGGCAGCAGCGGCAGCACGCCCGTGCACATCTGGTAAATGTGGGCGACGCCCGCCTGGCGGCACAGGGCCATCTCCTTCTCCAACACCGGATAGGAGAATTCCTTGAAGATGCCCGGGCTCCAGAAATCCGTCGATTCATACCACCCGCGGCGGATGACCGCGTCAACGCCCAGCTCCAGCGCCAGCTCCAGTCGGCGCCCAAACGCGGCGTTGATCTGCCCCAGCAGGCGCCGAATCATGCCGGCCTCTTCGACCAGCCGGATCACCGCTTCCTGGGCTGGGTACAGCCATATCAGCCAGTCCATGCCGGCGGAATGGTTGGCCACCACCGGGACGTGAAATTCCTTCGCCAGCGCCCGCGCGGCGGCGTGCTCCTGGATGATCCATTGCGTGTCCAGCGGATTATCCAGCGGGAACACGTACGGCAAGGCCGCCAGGTCCTGCTCATCCTTGAAAGGCGGCTCCAGGTACCGTGAGGTTCGGAAGTCGTCTGCAAGAGCGACCTGGACATCGCGGTTCCTCGCCGATTCCCAGTCATCGGTGGCCCGCAGCCTTTCGGTCAGCGTACCCGCCGGGGTGTGCCAGAGCTGCTGCACTATGGGCACGCCGTCGGCGGCTGCATACGTGGCGACCACCTTCACCTGGCTCATCGGCGAGACCCGGGTGGACAGGGGCACGAAGCTGTCCAACCCGCGCTCTTGTAGAAACATCAGGCGCTCGCGCTCGTTGCGGTACGTGACGTTCCGGTGCCGGTTCGATCCGCCGAAACCGATGACCATCGGCACGTGGTCCACGTCCTGGCAGCGCACGGCGGCCAACAGCCGTTCTCGCGTGGTCATGACCTTCACTTCAGGCTCTTCCTCACAGGATAAGTTCGGACATTCGACGGCAGGACTCAAGCGCGAAGCGGCTTGGCCCGTCCGCGGGCCGTTGACGGCGTGCAGCCCTGCGAGCACGACCTCCACCGGCCGGTCGTGCTCGACTCGGGATCGTCGGAATGTTGCCCGAAGTCCGGAACTTGCATCCTGCAAGAGAGGTTCACATACTTGCGGAAACCGGCCGCACTCCGGCGACACTTGAGGGGCGACCGTTTCCTTTGCGGGAAGGCACGAACGATGACACACGGACAGCCAGGCCAACGGGGAGCGATGCCCACGAGCCCGTCTTTGCCGGCCGGGAGACCGGCGATCGGCTGCCGCGCGACACGCCGGCCCGTCGCCGAAATCAATTCTGGGCTGCGACGCAGCAAACCCGGCGCCGCCGGCGTCTTGCTGGGCGTAATCGCTTTGCTGCTGGCGGCGGGGGAACTGAGGGCGTTTGAGGCCGCCGCCACCATCCAGAAGATCAACCTGGAGAAGAACACGATTCACATCCGCGCCGGGGGGCGCGACCGCGTGGCCGCATTGGCCAAGGACGTTCGGGTGCAGGGGGCTGTCGGCAAGCCCCTGCCGGGCGGGCTGCGGGCCAAGGAGCTCAAGGCGGGCGTTGAAGTGACCGTCGCGGGGCGCGTGGAGGCCGGCCGGCCGGTCATCCAGGTGATCCGCCTGGGCAGACCACGCATGAGTCTGCTGAAGGGCGGCAGGCTCTCCGTAGGCCTGAAGCCGCTTACGGAGATGTCGGCCGAGGACCGGTACAAGGGCCAGGACGGGGGCCTGTACGGCGGGGGCAGCAACCAGCCCCCCGCCGCCCACCTGGCGGCGGCCAGGCGCCAGTCCGCCGGGATCGTGCCCCTGGACGCCGAAGGCAAGCCCGCCAAGGACGGGAAGATCGCCCTGGTGTCGATCAGCATGTCCAACGCCACGCAGGAATACTCCGCCTTCAAGAGAATGGCCGATCGGGATAAGCGGAAATCGCCGCGCGTGGCGATTGTGGACTGCGCCCAGGGCGGTCAGGCCATGGCCCAATGGGTGAACCCCAACGGCCGGCCGTGGGCCGAAGCGGACCGGCGGCTGGCGGCGGCCAAGGTCAGCCCAAAACAGGTGCAGGTCATCTGGGTCAAGCTGGCCAACATGAGGCCGACAGGCGAGCTTGCCCACCACGGCAAGAAGCTCCAGAAGGACACGCTGGCGGTGCTGCGCAATGCCAAGGCGCGTTTCCCCAACGTGCGCATCGCGTACCTCGCCAGCCGCATCTATGGCGGCTACGCCCCCGCCGGCCATCGGCTCAACCCCGAGCCCTATGCCTACGAAGGGGCGTTTGTGGTCCGCTGGCTGATCCAGGACCAGATCAAAGGCAACCCGGCCCTCGCTTACGACGACCGGGCGGGCGCGGCCAAGGTCCCGCTGCTGCTGTGGGGCCCTTATCTCTGGGCCGATGGCACCACGCCGCGCAAGGGCGACGGCCTGACCTGGGAACGGACGGATCTGTCCCCTAGGGACGGCATCCATCCCACCCAGGCCGGCCGGCGGAAGGTCGCCCGGATGCTCCTGAAGTTCTTCACGGAAGATCCCCTGGCCGCCACGTGGTTCGTGAAGGCGGCGCGTTGACCATTCGGGTCGTGGAGGTCGGAGAATGACGAGCTTGGACAGGAAAACCCGGAGTCTCTTTCATGCCCCGGCGAACAAGTCCCGGCCCCAAAGCTTCGACTGCGCGGGGTTCGCTCGGCGGGTTGTGGGAACCATTTACCCGCGGGGCTCATTCCGCTGGCATGGCGTCCCGCTGGGCGGCCTGGGGACCGGCTATGTGTGCTGGGACGGCGACGGGCGGCTGAGCCAGTGCACCATCTATAACCAGGTTCCGACGGCGTGCAGTGTGCCGGTGGTCAATGCCCTTCCCTTCCGCGTGGCGGTCGGCGGGCGGTCGTGGGCGCTGGCCATGCGCGCCGACGACGGGGAGGGGGATCTTATGGACTTGCGCTATTTCGGGCATTTCCCGATCGTTGACGCGCAGTTCGACATCGACGCTCC
>CAZNSB010000421.1:0-4823 GCA_964575155.1 uncultured Planctomycetaceae bacterium
GGCCCGGGTGGACCTCCTGGCCAGGCACCCGGCGGTGGTGGGGTGGATGGGGAAGGCGCACTTTGCGGCGGTCCTGACCGGGCTGGAGACGCCGGTTCCCCGGCTGCTGAAGGAGGCGCGGAAGGGCATCTCCGTGGAGCAGTCGCTGGAGGCCATCAAACTGCTCCAGGCCCAGGACATCGGCGTGTGGGGGACCTTCGTCCTCGGCCTGCCCGGGGAGACCCCCGAGGAGACGAAGCTGACCGCCGACTTCATCGCCTCCAGCAAGGTCGACGTCGCCCAGATCACCGTGGCCACGCCCATCCCCGGCTCCAGGCTGTACGAGCAGGCGAAGGCGTCGGGGGAGCTGCTCACGCCCGACTGGGACGACTACGACTTCACCTCCCCGACCCTGGCCGGACAGCTCCCCAAGAAAGAAATGGATGCGATCATGCACCGCGCCTACTCGAAGGTCTACCTCAGCCGGCGCTTCCTGCTGAGCCTGCTTTCCAACAAGACGAACCTTCAACGGCTGCGGCGGACCGCCCTGCGGGCCTTCTCCTCCTGGATCTGGGTGCTGATCAAGGAGCGGGTGGGCGCCCTCTTCGGCCGAGAGTCCCCCGCGCCCACGCGCCGGCGGGGCGACTACGGCGCCAAAGGCGGGTGAACGCCCCCCGGCGGCCCACGACGACGCCCGGGGTCGGCGCCTTCCGAGCCCGCCCGCAACGAAGGGGAGCACAGCCACATGGCGGCGCCCAATCTCCTGTTCCTGTTCACCGACGAGCAGCGGGCGGACACCCTCACCGCCTACGGCAACGACCGGATCCACACCCCCAACCTGGACCGGCTGGCGGGGCGGTCCACGGTGTTCGACCGGGCCTACGTCACCCAGCCGGTGTGCACGCCGTCGCGGTCGTCGATCATGACTGGCCTGTGGCCGCACACCAACGGGTGCCTGGCCAACAACGTCCCGCTACCGCCCGACGTGCCGTGCCTCCCGGAACTGCTCGGGCCCGGGGAGTACGCCACCGGCTACCACGGCAAGTGGCACCTGGGCGACGAGGTCTTCGCCCAGCACGGGTTCGACGACTGGGTCAGCATCGAGGACATGTACATCCCGCACTACTCCGGCGGGCGCGACCGCAGCGCCCGCTCGGACTACCACCGCTTCCTCATCGCCAACGGCTTCGCGCCCTCCCGGGGCGACGTCTTCGGCCGGGTGGAGACCGCCCGGCTGGCGGAGGCGTTCTCCAAGCCGGCCTTCCTCGCCCGCGAGGCGTCCCGGTTCATCCGCCAGAACGCCGCGCGGCCCTTCGTCCTGTACGTGAATTTCCTCGAGCCTCACATGCCCTTCTTCGGCCCGCGGGACGGGCAGTACGACGTCGGCGACGTCGCCCTGCCGGGGAACTTCGACGCACCCTGCGCCGAGGACCAGCCCCTCAAGACCCGCCTGTTCCAGCGCTCCTACGCCGAGACCGGCCACAGCGGCCTGCCGCTGGAGACGGAAGGCCACTGGCGCCGGCTGATCGCCAACTACTGGGGGCTGTGCAGCCTGGTGGACGCCCACGTCGGGACGATCCTGACCACGCTCACCGAGTGCGGGCTGTGGGACGAGACGATCATCGTCTTCACGTCCGATCACGGCGACATGATGGGCAGCCACCAACTCCTCGGCAAGTGCGTCATGTTCGAGGAGGCGGTCCGGGTGCCGCTGCTGATCCGCCTGCCGGGCCAGACCAAGCAGCGCCGCGTCGGCGAGCCCGTCAGCCAGATCGACCTTCTGCCGACGCTGCTGGAGCTGCTGGGCGCGACCGTGCCGGGGGAGCTTCAGGGCGAGAGCCTTCGCCCGGCCCTGGCCGGCGCCGCCGGCGGGCGGGAGGAGGTCTTCATCGAGTGGAACGGCGCCGACAGCGGCCTGCCTGGCCTCAAGGGCGGCGATTACCCGGAGCGCCTCGCCGAGATCGCCCCGGCCAGGCGGGCCCGCCGGGCCGTCGCCGACCCTGTCCGGTCGGTGGTGACGGCCGGGGGATGGAAGTTCAACTGCTCCGCGAGCGGCGAGCACGAGCTGTACGACCTCAAGGCCGACCCGTTCGAGAAGGCCAACCTCGCCGGCCGGGGCGAGACGGCGCCGGTCATGAAAGAGCTCACCGCCCGCATCCGCCGCTGGCAGGGGCGGACGGGCGACAACGTCGAGTTGCCGGGAACCTGACCGCCTCAGGGAGCGTCAAACCTTTGGGAAGGCCAGCAGGCCCGCGGGAAAGAAGCCAAGAGGAAGAGAGGTCGAAATGAAAGGCGGTTTGAGGACGCCGCTTGTGCTCATACTGGCGGCTGCGGGCGCCGCCGCCGGCGAGCCAGGCCTGGTCAACGTAAGGCCCATCTTCCGGCCGGACGAGCTGGGAGAGGAGGCGAAGCTGTACGCGCCCTTGGGCCCGGCCCGGCTGAGCCCGGACGGCCGGCGCCTGCTCTACGTCCGCTGCCGGGAGAATGCGCCCAAGCCGGAGAACCACCGGGGGCCTTGGCCCCAGCGGCTCTACAAGGTCGTCCTCCGCGAACTCGCCACCGGCAAGGAGAAGGTCCTTCCCTGCCCGGCGTGGACGTGGGACGACCTGCCGGCGATGCTGCTGGCGCGGGAGGTCTTCAGCCCCGACGGCGGGAAGATCGTCCTGGGCGCGGGCATCGACGCCGACGGGAACGGAATCTTCGAGCACCGGCGCGAGAAGACGCAGCCGATGGTCTACGACGTCGCCACCGGCAAGGCCCGCCGGCTGCCGGTGACCGACCAGTTCGTGCTGTCGGCCTACACCCCGGACGGCAAGGAAATCCTCATCGCGACCTGGTCGAAGCGCGAGCGGAAGGCGGCGCTGTACCTGACGCCCGCCGACAAGGCGGCGCCCAGGAAACTGCCGCCGGCGGGCATTCCCATGAACGTCTGTCCCTCGGCCAGGATCGTCCCGCTGTGGGTGCCGCCGAAGGGCGACCCGGAGGAGGGCCGGTGGCGGTTCGTGCTGCACGACCTGGCGGCCGACACGCCGCTGTGCGAGCTGCCCACCCACCCGAAGAACACCTCCCTGGACGACTTCACCCCGCAGTGGACGAGCGGGGGACGGTTCCTCTACTACGTGGACGTCGAAGTGTCGAAGCAGCCTTCGGGCACGCACCGCAAGCGGATCACCCGGGTGTGGGACCGCCTCGCCGGCAAGGAAGCGACGGTCCTGGACGAGGCGGTCGCCGTCGGTCCCGGGCCGACGCCCACGACCATGGTCCTGCGGCATGGAGCCGGGCTGGTCCTTCACGACGCGGCCGCCGGCGCGACCGCCGTCCTCGCCCGGGGGGCGCTGCGGCCCTTGTTCGCCGCCCGGGGCAAGCTCGTCTATCTCCAGAAGCAGCAGGGCAAGTGGTCGGCCTTCATCGCCGACATCGCCATGCCCGCGGCGACCCGCCCGGCGGGAAAGCCCAAGTGACCGCCCCGATCGTCCTCACCCGGACCGCGTTGCACCTGTGGTCGGCTTGATGGCGATCATCCGCTCGACGGCGATGCGGGCGTCGGCGGCGATGGCCTCGGGGACGGCGACGCGGTTGACGACCCGGCCGGCGGCGAGGTGGTCCAGCACCCACAGCAGGTGGGGCGGGTCGATGCAGGCCATCGTCTTGCACTGGGCCGGGGTGTCCGAAAGGATGCGGACGTACTTGTCGGGGCTGTTGGCGGCCAGGCGGCGGACCATGTTGACCTCCGTGCCGACCGCCCAACTGCTGCCGGGGGGCGAATCGACAACCGCCCGGAGGATCTGCTCGGTCGAGCCGGCGAGGTCCGCCTCGGCCACCACCTCGCGGGGGCACTCGGGGTGGACAATGACCTGGATGTCGGGGCGCTGCCGGCGGACGTGCCGGACCTGCTCGACGGTGAAGCGCTGGTGGACGTAGCAGTGCCCCTTCCACAGGATGAAGGTGGCCTGGCGGACCTGCTGGGCGGTCAGCCCGCCGGCTTTCTGCCTGGGGTCGTACAGCGCGCAGTCGCCCAGGGTGTATCCCATGGCGACGGCGGTGTTGCGCCCGAGGTGCTGGTCGGGGATGGCGAGGACCTTTTGGCCCCCGCCGCCGCCGGCGTCGGCGGGGCGCAGGGCCCACTCGAAGACGTTGCGGGCGTTGGAGGAGGTGCAGCAGGCCCCGCCGCCCCGGCCGGTGAGGGCCTTGACCGCCGCGGAGGAGTTCACGTAAGTGATCGGCACGATTCTGGCGTCTCCGGCGGCCTCGCCCAGGGCATCAAACGCCTCTTCCACGTCGTCGGCGTCGGCCATGTCCGCCATCGGGCACCCGGCGGAAAGGTTCGGCAGCAGAACCGCCCGATCCGGCGCCGTGAGCACGTCGGCCGTCTCGGCCATGAAGTGCACGCCGCAGAAGACGATGTACCTGGCCTCGGCCCCGGCCGCCTGCTGGGAGAGCTTCAGGCTGTCGCCGGTGAAGTCGGCGAACTGAAAGATCTCGTCGCGCTGGTAGTGGTGGCCGAGAACGCACAACTCCGAGCCCAGCTCGGCCTTGCGGCGGGCGATACGATCGACGACCTCCGCGGGCGCCAGCTCCGTGTACTCCTCGCCGAGTTGCGTCTGCGAAAGCATCACGCGCTCCTTGCGTCCGTGAATTATAGCCGGAGACGGGGCGGGTTTCCCGCGCTGATCGGCGGCCCGCCGGCCAGAGTCAAGCCACTGTTCCACAACCATGCCCTCTCACGCCGAGACGGCTTGTCCTGACGCCACGCCTACGGACTTCACATCGCGAACCGGCCAGCCGCACGGCTAGCCCAAGTTACGCAGTTGGGGGTCATTTGAAAAAAGTTCGGCGGGGATTTG
>CAZNSB010000422.1:0-4797 GCA_964575155.1 uncultured Planctomycetaceae bacterium
CGACGATCCGCCTCGCCAGCAACGCCTTGGCCTGGCGCGGGTGCGTCTTTTCCGCATCGGCCAGCGCCTTGATCTCGGCCGGCGGCGTGTCCGTCAGCAGCGTGAAGTAGTTCTCCATCAGCCCGTCGGGGATGGACATGATCTTCCCGAACATGTCGTTGGGCTCGTCGGTGACGCCGACGTAGTTGCCCTTGCTCTTGGACATCTTCTCCTGGCCGTTCAGCCCGGCCAGGATGGGCAGGATGATGACGATCTGCGGCTCTTGCCCGTAGGCCCGCTGGATGTCCCGCCCGCAGAGGTTGTTGAAGGTCTGGTCGGTCCCGCCCAGCTCCACGTCGGCGGCGACGCAGACGCTGTCGTAGCCCTGCATGAGCGGATACAGGAACTCGTGCACGCCGATGGGCGCGCCCGCCTTGAAGCGCAGCTCGAACGTGTCCCGCTCCATCATCCGCGCCACCGTGACCTGCGCCGAAAGCCGCAGGATGTCCGCGAAGCGCAGCCGCTCCAGCCACTCGCTGTTGTGTCGGATCTCCAGCTTCTCGGCGGCCGTGTCCAGGATCCTGCCGGCCTGCTCGAAGTAGGTCCGCGCGTGGGCCTCGATCTGCCCGGGCTCGAGCATCGGGCGGGTGACGTCCTGACCGCTCGGATCGCCGATGCGGGCGGTGTAATCGCCGATGATCAGCACGGCCTTGTGCCCGAGGTCCTGGAACTGGCGGAGCTTTCGCAGGACGACGGAGTGGCCCAGGTGGATGTCCGGGGCGGTCGGGTCCATGCCGAGCTTGACCCGCAGGGGCTTGCCGGTCCGGTCGGCCGCGGCGAGGCGCTCCTGGAGCTCCCCCGGCGAGTACGCCGCCTCCGTCCCGCGGAGCAACAGCTCTGCCTGCCGCTGGAAGTCGGCTTTGTCTTGGGCCGTCATGCCCGGGTAATCTACCGCCCCCCGGGCGGGTTTTCAAACGCATTGTGGCACGGGCGTCTCGCCCGCGCGGTGATGCGCCGCGGGGGCAGGTCCTTCGCATGGCCGAGACTTGCCCGCCCTGCCTGCCCGCGGCAAGCAGGCAGGTGGTAGGCGGGCGCCCGTGCCACGAAAGAATGCTGCACCCTCGCCCCCGCCCGCGCGCGCCGCTTGTCAAGGGCGGCCTCGACCTGGTAAGATATGCACGATGCGCAAGCTCCGACAGGGCGGGCGCGCGGGACTTGCGGCGGTCGTTTGGGCCGGCGTGGTCCTCGCGCCGATGGCGTCTCTGGCAGCCGGGCCCGAGGCGGAACGGCCCGAGGCGCCTGTCGACGAGCAGACGGCCCGGCAGTACAACGAGTTCCGCCAGCGGGCCATGAGCCACACCCCCCGCCTGCTCGAGGGGATCACCAAGCGCTACGGCCTGGACGCGGACCAGCAGGGCGAGGCCGGGGAGATCATCGCGGAAATGGCGGAGGCGTTTCTGGCCAGGCACGGGCGGGGGCTTTTCGACGTGTACCAGCGTGGGCGGGCGGTCGGGGAGTTCCTGCGCGAGGAAGGCATGACCCTGGAAGAGCTGCCGCTGGAGGTCAAGCAGGACCTCGCCGACCGGGCCGTCGTGCTGCTGGAGGCGACCCAGAAGGCCATGCTCCAGTTCACCGACCGCCTGGCCGGATCCCTCAACGCCGACCAGCGCGCCATCCTGGCCGGGGAGCGTCTGAAGATGATGGGGGGGTTCGCCATGGCGCTGGCGCGGGCGCGGACGTTCGGCGGGCGCCCGGCGGCGGGGGCCCCCTCGGGGCCGAGCACCCGCCCGGCGCCGCCGAGGCGTCCTGGGGGGCGACGACCGCGGGGGCTTCTGGACAAGTGGGAGCGGTACGTCCGCAGGTTCATTGCGCGGTACCGCCTGGACGAGATCCAGAAGCTGCGGGCAATGGACCTGCTCGCCGAGTACAAGGCCCGGCTGAAGGAGATGCCGCGCCCCCGGCCACCGGCCGCCACCACCCGTCCGGCGACGCAGCCGGGGAAGCGGATCGCCTCCGTGGAAGCGCTCCGCCGCCGGCTGGAGGACGTCCACAGGCAGCGGCAGCCGATTCGAGATTTGTTCGAAAAACTCAAGGGCGAGTTGGATAGGATTCCCACGCCGGTGCAGCGTCGGCTGGCGGAAGAGCGCAAGCCGCCGGCTTCCGGCCGGGCGGACCGCCGGGGGCCCATGCGCCCAGAGAAGTCTGATCGGAAAGAAGAGTAGTCCTCATGAAAGGGTTCGGATTCTTATTCCCTGTGGGGTGGGTTGCGGTGGCCCTGGCCGCCGCGGGCTGCGAGAAGCTGCCGTCCAATCCGCCCGAGAGTCTCAGCCAGCTTCGCAGGCAGCGGACGTTTCGGGAACAGGCCTTCACCCGCGAGACCATCGTGCTGCATAACCTTCGGCGCGTCCTCTCCGACGATCTTCCCGTGGCGGATCGGATCGAGTCCATGCGCGTGGTCTCGGAGCTGGACGCCCCGGGGGTCGAGGCCTGCCCGGCGCTGGCACAGGCCCTGACCAAGCCCGACGTCCCCCAGCCCTTGCGAAAAGAAGTGGTCGGGTTCCTCGCCCAGAAGCGCTATGCCGGCCTCGGGCCGTACATGGCCGAGGCCCTCAGGCAGACCAAGGACCCCCGGCAGCGCGAGGCCATCTTCAAGTGGATCCAGGAGCATCCCTCCCCCGACATCCTCATCGAGATCGTCAAGCTCTGGGCCGCCGAGCCCCCCCTCAGGGCCGAGGAAGAGCTCCGGTTTCGCCAGATCGTCCAGCGGATCACCGGCAAGAAGTGGGACCAGGCCCTGCTGGACGGGCTGAACAGCAAGGAGTTCTTCGCCCGCGGGTCCGCGATCGAGGTGCTCGCCGCCCGCCCGCTGCCCAACGCGACGCTCAAGCAGAGGATCCTCGCCCTCCGGCCGCAGGCCCAGGCCGTCCGGGCGATGCAGGTCTTTGCCGAGAAGTTCGGATACCTGCCGAAGACCAGGCGCCAGTTGCTGGCGGTGGTGACGATCTACCGTCAGCGGGAGCGGGAATTGACGCGTGTGGCTCGGCTGGTGAACCGCTGGCGCACCGGGCATCGCTACCGATTCAACATTCGCGACTTCCACCTGCTCCACGCCCTGGCCTCGGACCCGCTGCGGAACGTGACCCTGTCGCGCACGCAGCTCACGCTGGAGGTCTCCCGCGCCATTGCCAGCCGGCGGACCACCCCCGCCCCCAGGTTCGGAGTGATCCGCTCCCGCCGCGCGACCGTCTTCCGCCGGCGGCGGCTGGTGGACTTCGACGGGCAGGTCGAAAGCCTCAGCATGGCCGACCTGTGGAACCTGTACCTGCTCAACCAGATGTTCAGCCGGCCCAGGGTCCGGCGAATGCTCCAGGTCACCGCACAGCGCGACCGCGCGGACCGCCAGACGCAGTGGGGCGGGCTGATCGTCTACGAGTCGGGCCAGGCCGAGGCCAGGCTCTACTGGCCCGCCGCCAAGCGCGGCGACCAAGACTACGTCCCCTCCAGGAGGATGCTCATCGGCTCCATCGACGCCATGGCGTACTTCGTCGGGCACTTCGACAAGCTTGAGGCCGACCCCGCCTGGGCGGGTCCCAACGACCGGGAGTTGCGCTTCGCCAAGAAGAACGACCTCTGCGGGGTGGTGATCACCAGCGTGGGGCGAGGCAGGTTCAACGTCGCCTGCTACAACACCAGCGGCATCGTGGTCGACCTGGGAGACTACCGGACGCCCCCGCGCTGACGCTCACGGCAGATGCCGCAGCAACTCCTCGATGGCCTCCATTTCGGCCTGCATCTGGTTCAGCCTGGCCCGGAGGTCCTTCACCCTCCCCTCGCCGGCGCTGGCGCGAAAGCCGGGGTCGTCCAACTCCTGCTGGAGGTCGCGGATATGATCGGCCAACTGGTCACGCCGGAGCTTGAGGTTCTCGCGCTGGCCGGCCAGGTCCACGGCGTCCTTCAGGACCTCGTCGAGCACCTCCTGCGCGACGAAGATGGGCGTGTCAAACGCCACCCCCAGGGCGATCGCGTCCGAAGGCCGAGAGTCCACCTCCAGCTTCTTCCCCTCCCGCTCGATGACCAGCGTGGCGATGAACGTGTGGTCCCGCAGATCGCTGATGAGGATCCTCTCAAGCCGGCCCCCCATCGCCTCGATCACGCCGGCCAGAAGGTCGTGCGTCATCGGGCGGGGCATCTCGATCCCCTTCAGCCTGCGGTCGATGGCCAACGCCTCGCTGATGCCGATCACGATGGGGAAATTCCGCTCGCCCCCCTTCTCCCTCAGGAAAATCACCTGCTGCGGGGAGGTCTCGGTGATGATGATGCGGCTCAGTTCCACCGGCACGTACATGGGCTGGCCTTTCCCGCCAACTCGGCGCCTGTCTCCCACATTCTATTGCCCGACCTTTGATTCCGCAATGAAGACTTCCTTCGTGCTTGTCTGAAGCGGCCTGCGGCGGGCGGCGCGGCCGCGGCAGCGGAGGACCTATTCAAGCGCCTCCAGGGATTCCTCAACGGCCGACAGCTCCGCCTGGAGCTTCGCCAGCCGCTGACGCTCCCGCTCGACGAGGTCGGCGGGGGCCCGGGTGAGGAAGTTCTCATTGGCCAGCTTGCCCTCGATGCCGCGGATTCCCTTTCGAAGCGTCCGGGCCTGTTTGCTCAGCCTGTCGCGTTCGGCCTGGGGGTCGATGACGTCGTGGACCAGCGCCCTCAGCCCCCCGGCCAGGACGGTGGCGTCGGTGCCGGCCGCGGTTGCCTGCGGGTCCACCCGGACCTCCTCGACCGTGGCCAGGGCGGCGATGACGGCGGCGTTCTCGGTGATCC
>CAZNSB010000423.1:0-4762 GCA_964575155.1 uncultured Planctomycetaceae bacterium
GCTGGCAGAAGTCAAGGCGCAGGAGGGAGAGACCGACATCGCGGCGCCACCGGAAGATGCGCCACAGGCTGAAACCGAAGCGCCCCAGCCGGTGGGCGCGGCAGCCGGGGAATAGTGCCCCCGTCGCGCGGGCGCTCCCGTTCGGGTGGAGGTGCCGCAGACCTGTAAGATTCCTGGTGGGCCGACCGCTAAAGGAAGGACACGGACATGAAAAAGATCCTGATCGTGGATGATTCGCTGTTCATGCGGAAGGTGTTGAGTGATCTACTCTGCGAGAAGTACGGCGTCCTGGAGGCCGACTCCGGGCAGGCCGCTCTGGCCATGGTGGAGAAGGAAACCCCCGACCTGGTCCTGCTCGACATCATCATGCCCGAAGCCGAGGAGGAAGGCATCCGTGTGCTCAAAGCGCTCAAGGAAACCCACCCGCACACCCCGGTTATCATGATCAGCGCTGTCGGCCAAAGCGCCATGGTCAAACAGTGCATGGAACTCGGCGCGGCCGACTACGTCGTCAAGCCGTTTGACGAGCAGGTGGTACTCCAGGCGGTTGACAAGCAACTGGCGGCAACCCCTGCCGCCGCCGATCTGTAAGGCGGGCGTGCCATGTCCATCAAGGTCCTGGTCGTCGATGATTCGCTGTTCATGCGGCGTCTGGCGTCCGACATCCTCGATGCCGATCCGGATATCGAGGTTGTGGACACGGCCAGGGATGGCACGGAGGCGATTCGCAAGATCAGGAAACTCGCGCCGGACTGCGTCACCCTGGACCTCATGATGCCGGGGCAGGATGGACTCACAGCGCTCAAACACATCATGGCCGAATGCCCCACGCCGGTCGTCATCCTCTCGGCCCACAGCAAACGCGGGGCAGACATTACGGTAAGGTGCCTTGAGGCCGGAGCGGTTGGCCTTGTCCTGAAACCCTCGGGAGAGTTGTCGCTGGACTTGGACAAGGTCACACCCCGGCTCACGGCGGAGGTCAAAGCGGCGTCCAGGAGCAGCGTTGCCCGAATCAAGTCGCTCATCGCTTCAAAGCCGCCAAGAGCACGACGGCCAGGGGTCGCCGGCGGCAAGATCATCGTCATCGGGGCCTCCACGGGCGGTCCCCAAACACTCCGAGTGATTCTGTCTTCGCTGCCCGCGAACTTCCCCGTCCCTGTGATCGTCGTGCAGCACGTGCCCACGGGGTTGTTCACGCAGAGCCTGGCGGAACATCTGAACGAGAACTGCTGTCTGGTGGTGAAGGTGGCGGAAAGCGACGAGGTCATCCGGCCCGGGATCGTGTATCTGGCGCCGGGCGGGTTCCAGATGATGCTCGTGCCCCGGCCGAAACGCCGCCCGCCGCGCGGCAAGGCCGAGCCCAGGCAGGTCACCATCCGGCTGACAAAGGCCGGGCCCGACACCTTGAGCCCGTCGGTGGACATCACCATGCAGTCCGTCGGCGGCCTCTATAAGGCGAACACGGTCGGCATCATCTTGACCGGCATGGGACGCGACGGCGTCGTGGGGATGAAGGCCATCAAGCGATGGGGCGGCAAGACGATTGCCCAGGACCAATCGTCCCTCATCTTCGGCATGCCAAAGGCGGTGATCGACGCGGGGTGCGCCGACAAGGTGCTCCCGGTCGGCAAGATCGCCCAGGCGATGGCAGACGCTGTGGCGGACGACGAGACTGGCGGGCGCCCCAGGAAGACGCCTCACCGTCGTGTCGAAGCGCCGAGGCGCACGCGCGCCCAAGTGGCGGAAGCCAGATAATGTCCGCAGACAACATGGCGCAGTACAGGGACCTGTTCCTCAGCGAAGCCGCCGAGCACGTGGCTTCGATGAACAGGGGGCTCCTTGCGCTTGAGAAGAACCCCGCCGACCGCCGGGCCCTGGACGAGGTCTTCCGGGCCGCACACACGCTCAAGAGCATGGCCGCCACGATGGACTATGAGAAGACCGCAGCGCTGTGTCATGCCACCGAGGACGTGCTGGACGCCATCAAGGCGGCGAAGGTCGGACCCCAGGCGTGCGTGGACGCACTCTTCGCAAGCGTGGACACGATTGAGGCGAGCCTGAAGGCCATTGCAGAGGGTAAGGGAGAGCGGGACACCGACGAACTGGTCCGCCGGTTGCGGGCCCTGCTGACGTCGGACGAACCCGCCCAGACCCCCACGCCGCAGGCCGCCTCACCTCTTGAGCCCGAGAAGATTCGCGCCATCGAAGTCAAGGTCGAACGGTTGGACGTCCTCATGAACCTGGCCGAGGAACTCCTGGTCAACGGGCTGAGGCTTCAGCGCTGCGGCGAGACCCTTCAGGACTCGGAACTCTCGGCCGCCGTCGATGCTTTCAGCAGGCTCGTGACGGATTTGCAGTACAACGTCATGCAGGCCAGGATGGTCCCGATCGGTTTCATCTTCAACCGGTTCCCGCGAATGGTCAGGGACCTTGCCAAAGCGCAGGGCAAAGAGATCGACCTCCAGATGGAAGGTGGCGGTATCGAACTCGACAGGACCGTCATCGAGGGAATCGGCGAGGCCCTGGTTCACCTCTTGAGGAACGCCATCGATCACGGCGTGGAACCGCCCGACGTGCGCCAAGACGCCGGGAAGCCTCCCAAGGCTACGATCCGCCTGACGGCCGCCAGAACCCGGGGCCTCGCGCAGATCGAGGTGGCCGACGACGGCGCCGGCCTCGACCTTGAAGCGATACGCGCCGCTGCCGCCGCCCGCGGGCTCGTGCCCCAGGCGGCATCCGCCGAAGAGGTCACCGACGCCCTGTTCTCAGGCGTAAGCACCGCCCGCGACGTGACGCAGGTGTCCGGCCGGGGCTTGGGCCTCTCCATCGTCAAGACCAAGATCGAATCCCTCGGCGGGAGCATTCGGGTCTCCTCGCAGCCCCAGGAGGGCACGACGTTCACCGTCGAGATCCCGCTGACGCTGGCCATCATCAACGCCCTGTTCGTGGAGGTGGGCGGCCGGCCCTACGCCGTTCCGCTGGTGAACATCGAACGGCTGGTGCTGGTCGATGCGGACCAGATCAAGGGCATGATGGGCTATGAGGCCGTGGTACTCGATGAAGAGGAACTCCCCATCACGCGGCTGGACGTCCTGTTCGGCGCGCCCCGGTTGCCGCAACCCAGGCTGCCCATCCTCATCGCCCGCCGGGGCGAGAGCAGGCTGGGCCTGGCGGTTGACGCCTTCGCGAGCACCCAGGAGATCGTCGTCAAGCCGCTGAACCGCCTGGTTAGAGAGAACCGGTACTTCGCCGGCTCGACCATCGTCGGGTCGGGTGAAGCCGTCCTTATCCTGGATGTGAATAACCTGGCTTTGTCAAAGAGAACGCGAGAGGCGCCAGGGCCCCACGGCCATGACCAGAGCCTCGCCGTTCTCGCAGGCGCAAAGGAGTTGGCTCGTCATGACAGCAAAACTTGAGAACCTGAGCAGTGCCGCCGCGCAAAGGGCCTCCGAGGCCCTCTCGAAACTCTCGGGCAGACCGGCGCACGTCGAAGTCGTCAGGGCCGAGGTCAAGCCGGTGACGGACCTCGCGCCGGCCATTGGTCCTGAAGAGGTCGTGGTCGGCGTGTGCGTGCCCGTTACGGGCGACGCGACCGGCGCCTCGCTGCTGGTCTTTCCGAAAGAGTCGGCCCTGGGCCTGACGGACCTCCTGGTCGGCAGGGAGCCGGGCACGACCACCGGTCTCTCGGGCCTCGACGAATCCGCCCTGAAAGAAGTGGGCAACATCCTGACCGGCGCGTACCTGGCGGTCCTTGCCGACGCCACCGGCGTGCGGCTGGTTGAGCACGTGCCGAACCTGACGTGCGACATGTTCGGCGCCATCGCCTCCCAGATCGTGGCCGGGCTCGCGCAGGAAGCCGCCGAGGCGCTTATCATCGAGATCGAGTTCACCTTCCAGGAACCCGTTCTCAGGAGTTGTCTGATCCTCTTCTTCGGGGCCGAAGACTCCAGAAGGATCTTCCCCCTTGTGGCGCTGGCGTGACCGCGGCCACGGAGAGCAACATGAAGCGCGCGGAAGTGGACATGGGGCACGTGAGGGTAAGCGGCAGCGGTGAGACCCTGACCGCCTCCGGCGTCGGCTCCTGCCTCGTCATCACCCTCTACGATCCGGCGCATCGGATCGGGGGGATGGCCCATGCGATGCTTCCCCCCGCCTCGCGGGCACCTGGCCGCAACGGGCGCGACACGAAGTACACCGATGCGGCCATCGACGAGCTGCTCAGGCGCCTGTCGGCCCGTGGAGCGGACACGCGGCGACTGGAGGCCAAGATCGTGGGCGGGGCGGACATGTTCCCCGACCTCAAATCGGACATCGGCGAAGCGAACGTCGCCAGTGCGAAGGAGAAACTGGCGAGCGAGAACATCCGGCTGGCCGCCGAATCGGTCGGCGGGTCCATCGGACAGTCCGTCGAGTTCTGTTCGGTCTCGGGCATCGTGACCGTCAAGAAGAAGTTCTAAGATCGCGGACAAGAACGGGCACCGGGCCTCAACAAAAGAAAGGCTAAGGCCGCTTTTCCGAATACCCGATAAACATTTAAGCAGCGTTCCCCTACCAGAGGCTCCAGACACGCTTCGCGGCCTCGGACGCATGTCGCCGCCTTGCACCCACACTCGCCGAGGATAGTTTGCACGGAGTTGGAGCGTTCAGCGGCCACCGCGCAACACGCAGCCGCGCTGCGATGGCGGCGCGGGAAGGCCCCAACGGCCGGACGAGGCGGAAATGACCACTGCGACCATGGTCGAGCAACGGAGGCCGGCGGTTG
>CAZNSB010000424.1:0-4738 GCA_964575155.1 uncultured Planctomycetaceae bacterium
ACTGCGAGACCGCACGCAGGTCTTTCGTGATCGGGCACACGCTGGGGAGGTGGTCGGAGTCCACCAAGCACCGCAACGGGTGGATCTCGGTGGAGCTGCCCCCCGAGCTTCTCTACGCCATGGTCGCCGGCAGCACCGACGGGCTGGCCCTCCAGGACGGGGGGACGCTGTCCTACTACAACAACTTCCTGCACAGCGTTCAGTCGCCCGGAAGCGCCCCGCGGATCATCGTCGAGCTGGGCGGGGCGCTGGCCGGCGTCCCGGCCGCCCCCAAGGTCGCCGCCGAGCCCGCGCCGGAGCGGGCGCACCTCAAGACGGGCGCGATCAGGCTGAGGATCGCGAAGGCCCCCAACGTCTTCAGCTACAACGTGAAGATCGACGGCAAGCCCGTCGACCGCTGGCGGATCGCCTACCCCGACCCCGACGGGCCGACGGAGATGATTTTCGACGAGGTGCCCCCGGCGGCGAAGCTGGACGTGGAGGTGGCGGCCGTCTCTCCCGGCGGGAAGGCCTCGAAGCCGGCGAAGGTCAGCGCCACCTCCAGCCCCGCGCTGCCGCTGGCGCCGCAACTGGCGAAGTTCGCAGCCCCCGCCGGCGGGGCCGCGCCCAAACCGGTCGGCGGGAAGATGCGTGTCTGGCCGCTGCCGCCGCTGGTGAAGATCGGCCCGCTGAAGGGGCGCGCCCTCGACCCCGACATCGGCGCCGGCAACGACTACCGCGCCGCCAACGCCGTCTGGGACGGCAAGACCATCACGCTCTGCGGGGCGCGGGGGGAGTACGTTTCATATCAGCTTTGCATCGAGCGGCTCGCCGGGCCGCTGGCGGGCGTGAAGGTCGCGCCGACGGTGCTGGCCGGTCCGGGCGGGGCCGCCATCGGCGCAGGTGAGATCGAGCTGTATAAGAACTGGTGCGTCAAGGCGACCGACCGGCGGACCAAGAAGCAGCAGTGGCAGCCGTCATACGCGGTCCCGATCAAGCACGGGGAGGCGCTGGAGATTCCCGACCCGGCCCGGAAGCTCCCCGCCCAGCAGAACCAGACGGTCACGGTGGACGTGTACGTCCCCAAGGACGCCGCCGGCGGCGCGTACAAGGGCACCATCACGGTGACGGCCGAGGGCGTCCGCGGGCAGGCGACGCTGCCGATCAAGCTGACCGTCTGGGACTTCGCCCTGCCGGACAAGCTCAGCTTCTGGCCGGAGCTGAACGCCTACAACATCCCGGGGCGGCGGCGCGGCGGCGGGGGCACGACGCTGGACTACCACCGCCTCGCCCACCAGCACCGGTGCGTGCTGAACACGTGGACGTACCGGCCGAAGATCTCCGGCCGAGGCAAAGACACCCGGGTGGTCTGGTCCAGCTACGACCCCGAGGTGGGCCCGCTGCTGAGCGGCGAGGCCTTCAAGGACTCCCGCCGCGCCGGCGTGCCCACGCCGGTGCTGTACCTGCCGTTCGGCGATGACTGGCCGGGCGGGTTGTCCAGGCGGACGTACAAGTACGACGGCCCCTGGCCGGGGCGGGACGGCAACCAGCAGGACCTGATCACCCACTTCCTGACCGCCCCGTACATCGGCGACGGGCTGACGGCCGAGTACAAGGACGCCTTCCTCGCCGTCCAGAAGCAGTTCATCGAGCACTTCAAGGAAAAGGGCTGGAACCGGACGGAGATGCAGTGCTTCTACGGCGGGAAGATGTGGTTCCGCATCAAGTGGGGCTCCAACTGCTGGTGGACCACCGACGAGCCCTACCACCTGGACGACTGGCTGGCCCTCCAGTACTTCAACAAGCTCTGGACCCAGGGCCGGAAGGCCCTCGGCGCCGACCCCAAGCGCTGGGCCGGGCGGGGAGACATCTCCAGGCCCTTCAACCAGGGAAAGATCATGAAGGGCGTCATGAACTGCGTCTACTACGGCGCCGGGGGGTTCGGCACCCCCGCCGCACGCCGCCGCTGCCGCATCATGGCCGAGGAGTCCGGCTTCGACCTGCGGTGCTACGGCTCCGGGGGAGCGCGCGGGATGAGCGCCCTGCTGGTGCTGTGGATCAACGGGGCCAACGCCATGCTCCCCTGGCAGACCCTCGGGCCCGACAAGGCCCTCGACGTCGGCGACGCCGCCACCCACGGGGCCGCCATCCTCGTCCCCGGGAAACGCTTCGGGCTGCCCGTCATCGGCGACCTGAGGCTGAAGATGTTCCGAGAGGCCGAGCAGATCATCGAGTACCTGACCATCTTCCGGAAGAAGTACCGCCTCACGCGCGAGCAGGTCGGCGCCCTCCTCGCCCAGCGGATGCGCGTCGAGTACAGCCGCGACACCGACGCCCGCACCGACGACGCCGACGCCACCCGCGGCAGCGTCGTCAAGGCGTGGGAGCTGACGCAGCTCCGCAAGGCCCTGGCCGAGCAGATCACGAAGAAGTAAGCGCCCCGCGCCGAAGCCCGCGGAAAGACCGCACCCTGAAGCCCAGGGAAAGCTTTCCGTGGGCCTTGTTCCGCCGCGGCGCGCCGCTTTACCTGCGGGTGGTCGGCGTCATTTCGAGGGCCGCGCCGGCAGGCGCAGGGCCTCCAGGGCCGGTCCCGGGCCGCGCGAAGGGCTGGTATCCCCCGACTTCATCACCAGGACCACCGATCCGCCCCTCCGGCCGTGGCCCGTGAGGTAGAAGGCGCTGCGGCCGTGCGTCATCCATGCGGTGCTGATATAGACGATCCCGTCGCGGACGAGGGGGCGGACCCAGACCGGCTGCCGGGTCGGGTGCTTCCACAGGATCGTTCGCGTCTCCAGGTCCATCGCGTACAGGCCGTCCGTCGCCCCGAAGTAGATCGCCCCGTCGTGAACGGCAACCGGCGAGATCATCGGCCCGTGCCACTTGTCCTTGGGCACGTTCGGGCGGACCGTCCAAAGCAGCTTCCCTGTGGCCAGGTCCACGGCATGCACCCGGCCGCAGGCCGGAAAGTACAACGCCTTCTCGTCCGCCGCCGGCGGGTCCATCACCGGGATCAGCGGCGGGTTGCCCTGGAACCCGCTGTGCGACGCGTCGATGAAGGGCAGCTCCAGCTTGAGCATCCACCTCCTCCGCCCGGTGCGGGCGTCCACCGCGTGCAGATAGACCCGCCCGCTCGCCGCGCGGTTCCACGCGGGATCGGTTTTCTCCTTGAAGCAGGTGGCGAAGTGGACGGCCCGGCCGTGGACGCGCGGCTCCATGCAAGGCACGTGCTTGGTCGGATACCGCCACCGCTGTCTGCCGGTGGCGGCGTCCAGGGCGTAGAGATGGTTGTCCAGGCAGGAGAAGAAGACCGCCCCGTCGCCCACGGCGGGTGCGCCGATGATGGACTGGCTGGTGAACTTCCAGGCGAGCTTTCCCGTCTTGGCCGACAGCCCGTACACGTTCCCGTCGAAGCCCCCAAAGAACATCCGCCCGGCCGCGATCCCGCGCGAAAAGGACATGCAGTGCACGCCGAATTCCCAGTGCTTCTTCCCGCTCAGCGGGTCCATCGCGCAGGGTCTGCACCGGGGCAGGCCGTACAGCACCCCGTCCAGCAGCAGCGGCGTTCCGGCGACATCGTACCAGTCGGCGATCTTCCGGCCTTTGCCCGTCCGCAGGTCGATCACAACCAGATCGCCTCCGATGCCGACGTACCCCTTTCCGCCGGCCACTGCCGGCGGAAAGTCCGGGGACCAGCGGTGGCGGTACTGCCAGAGCAGTCTCGGCCGGGCGTTCTCGCGGATCGCGCGGAGGACGCTTTCCACCCGGGCGCGGACTTCCGGATCGCCCGAGGCGAGGGCCCGGTTCAGTTGCCTGAAGGCGGCCAGGCCGGCCCCGATCAGCCTCTTTTGGGCGGCGCGGCGGCGCTGGTAGCTGTCCGATCCGAGCTGCTCGATCCACCCCCGGATGCTCTCTTGGGTGGTCGGGGAGGAACGATCCGCCCCGGCGGCCGAGAAATCCGGCCCAAGGGCCCAGATCATCACCAAGAGGACGACGGAACCGGCGAGATGCCTGGCTTGTGCGCTCGCCGCGAGCATGGCAACACCCCATCGGACCGCCCACCGCGCCGCGGCGGCCCCATATTGCTGCTAACCCGCCGGGGGGCCTTTGGTGTCGGCGAATGCTTGACACCATGCCCCCGCGGGCGATGATGTGCCGACTGGAGGTGCGGCGTGGGCGAGAAGCTGGCCATCCACGGCGGCCCGCGGGCGGTCCCCGAGGGCGCCGTCAAGAGCTGGCCCCCGATCGACGATCTCGATCGGAAGATGGTGCTGGCCTCGCTGGAAGGGCCCACCCACACCTTCGGGCCCAACTGCCAGGCCTTTCAGGAAGAGTTCGCCGCCTGGAACGGAAACAGGCTGGCCATCACCACCAACTCCGGCACCGCCGCCCTTCACATGTGCGTGGCCGCCTGCGGGGTCGGCGCGGGCGACGAGGTGATCGTCCCGGCCTACACGTGGAGCTCCTCGGCCACCTGCGTGGTTCACCACAACGCCGTCCCCGTTTTCGTGGACATCGACTTCGAGACGATGAACATCGACCCCGCCCGCATCGAGGCCGCCGTCAGCGAGAAGACGCGGGCGATCGTGGTGGTTCACCTTCACGGCCTGGCGGCGGACATGGACGCGGTCCTGGCCGTCGCCGGGCGGCACGGGCTGAAGGTCATCGAGGACTGCTGCCAGGCCCACGGGGCGAAGCTCAACGGGCGGAAGGTCGGCACGTTCGGCGACTGCGCCGCCTTCAGCTTCAACCAGAACAAGTG
>CAZNSB010000425.1:0-4717 GCA_964575155.1 uncultured Planctomycetaceae bacterium
GCTCCAGGGCGGCCACGCCCGCCCACTGGATGGCGTTGAACTGTCCCGAGTCACAGTTGCCCTTGACCGCCGCCAGGGCCCCCACCAGGTCCGCGTTGCCCGCCACCCATCCCAGCCGCCACCCCGTCATGTTGAACGTCTTGGAGAGCGAGTGGAACTCCACGGCGACGTCCTTGGCGCCGGGGACCTGGAAGATGCTGGGCGGCGGGGCCTCGTACCACGTCTCGTTGTACGCCGCGTCGTTGGCGATGATCACCTCGTGCCGCCGCGCCCAGCCGAAAAGCTTCTCGTACCAGCCCAGGTCCGCCACCGCGCCGGTCGGGTTGTTGGGATAGTTCACGTAGACCATCTTGGCCCGCCCGGCGATGGCCTCGTCGATGGCGTCCAGGTCCGGCAGCCAGCCGTGCTCGGCCTTCAGGGGCATGTACACCGGCTCGGCGCCGGCGAAGACCGCCGCCGCGTTGTACACCGGGTAGCCGGGGCGGGGGACCAGCACCACGTCGTGGGGGTTCACCGCCGCCAGCGGCATGTGAGCAAGGGCCTCCTTGGAGCCGATGGAGGTGATGATCTCGCTGCGGGGGTCCATCTCGACGCCGTAGCGGTCCTTCATGAAGTCCCCGGCCGCCGACCGGAACTCCGGCACGCCCTCGTCGAAGGGGTAGCGGTGATTGGCCGGGTCGCCGACGGCGGTTCGCATGGCCTCGACGATGAAGTCGAAGGTGGGCCGGTCCGGGTCGCCGACGCCGAGATTGATGACGTCCCTCCCGGCGGCGACGGCCTGGCGCTTCGCGCGGTCGATCTCCACGAACAGGTACGGGGGCAGTGCCTGCAAACGCCTCGATCTTTCCCAAGCCATGTTTCCTCGCACTCCTCTCGCACGGGGTCGGCGTCGGCATTGTAGCAGCGCGGCGCCCGCGGGCAAGAGCTGTCGCGGCCCGGCAAGCCGACTGCCCTGCCCCCCGCGCCGCGACGGCATCTCAGGATCGAGGGCCCTGCGCTCTCATAAGAAACTTTGCTACAAGGGCTTGCCTCAACTCAGTCGAGGCGATTCAGGCCCCGGCTGGCGGCGAACTCGCGGAGGCGCCGGATCTCCTGGCGTTTCGGCAGCAGCAGCAGCTCGGGGAACTCATCGGCGCGATAGGAGGGGCGGTACTGGCCCATGACGTTGATCCCGCATCCCGGGGCCGTCTGGGCGACTGTCTCGATGGCCTTCTGACTGTCGCCCAGGTCCATCGGCATGACCAGGTGCCGCACCATCACGCCGCGGACGGCCAGCCCGGCGCCGTCGGCCTCCAGCGGACCCACCTGCCGGTACATCTCCTCCAGCGCCGATCTGGCCGCCTCGGTATAGTCGGGTATGCCCGAGTACTTCCGCCCGGGGAGGGAGCTGCCCCACTTGAAATCAGGCATGTAGATGTCCACATACCCGTCCAGCAGGGCGAGCATCTCCGCCGACTCATACCCCCCGCAGTTGTATACGACAGGCAGCCGGAGCCCCCCGCCGCGCGCCAGCACGATCGCCTCCAGCACCTGCGGCGCCACGTGCGTCGGCGTGACGAGGTTGATGTTCGCGCAGTGCCGGCCCTGAAGGCCCAGCATCACCCTGGCCAGCCGCTCGGCGCTGACCTCCACGCCGCCGGATTCATGCGACAGGTCGTAGTTCTGGCAGAAAACGCAGTCCAGGTTACAGCCCTGGAAGAAAACCGTGCCGCTGCCCCCCGCCCCCACCAGCACCGACTCCTCCCCGAAGTGAGCCCCCGCCGACGCCACTCTCGCCAGGGCGCCGGAACGACAGAACCCCGTCTGCCCGTTCAGGCGGTCCGCGCCGCACCGGCGCGGGCACAGCCGGCACGGGCTCAACATCGATCGAGACATCTCCACCACGTCCGCGGGCATTGTCTGTGCACCCATTGAATTGTAGCACCGGAGCCTGGCGAAGAAAAAGCTTCTCCCCCCTCGCCCCGCGCAAGAACGAATCGTACGTTTCCCTTGTCCCCGCCAGGGGACGCGAAACTCAGCGTGAGGCTGCCGGCGCGGGAGGAACGATCGCCAGAGCGTGCCGGGCAGCGAGTGAGCCAGCGGCCTGGCGGCCGCGAAATGTCCGCCCTAGGAGGTGGAGAATGAAGAGCTTCGCCATCGCAACCTGTCTGTCCCTGCTGTCCTTCCTGGCCGCTCCCCTTCAAGCCGGAATGATCTCGTTCCAGCCGGACCCCCGCGACCTGGACGACCTGCCCCACCAATACTACTTCACCTGGGGCCTCAGGATGGACCAGGACGTCTCGCTGCTGCACGTGCAGGAGGCGCAACTCAGGTTCAAGAGCATCCGCAACTGGGACAACGGGCCCAACAGGCTCTACGTCCACCTCCTGGACTGGGCCCCGGAGGGGGTGAGGAGCTACTGGGACAACGAGGGCGGCGGCGACAACTTCGCCGGCGAGGGGATCGAGCTGGTCACCTACACCAACCTGCCCAGCCAGCCCCAGGACCTCGTGTACAGCTTCACCCCCGACGAGGTCGCCACGCTCAACGACTATATTCAGAACGGTGCGGACGTGGCACTGGGCATCGACCCGGACTGCCATTTCTGGAACCGCGGCGTGTCCCTGGACATGTGCTATCAGGTCGTTCCCGAGCCTGCCTGCATAGCACTGATGGCCCTTGGGACGACCCTTGGCATCGGCAAGCGATTTCGAAGACCGTAGCCTCCCTTTCATCACTTGTTTTGCCTGAAGGACTAGAGCGCATGCGGCGGGTCGGGTGTGGTGCCTGCACGGAGGTGTACCTGAGGCGCCGGGCCCGGCCCGCCGCGCTGCGCGCGCGGAGGGGGGCTTGACCCCGGCGGGAATCTCGCTATCGTCCCATGCCAGAACCCAAAGGAGCCCGCAGCCGTGAGGCCTAACTTCCTCTACGTCATCTGTCACGACCTCGGCCGGCACCTGGGGTGCTACGGCGACGCGACGATCCCCTCCCCGAACCTGGACGCCCTGGCCGGAGAGGGCGTTCGCTTCACGAACTTCTTCGGCGCCTCGACGCCATGCAGCCCCGCCCGGGGCTGCCTGATGACCGGGCGGCACGCGCACAGTCAGGGGCTCATGGGGCTGGCCCACATCGGGTGGGAGTATCGCCCGGGCACCCGCAGCGTGGTCCACGACCTCAACGAGGCAGGCTACTACTACAACGCTACAAAGGCTCAAGAAGACTCAGGCGGCCAGCCGATGGCGCCTTTCAGGAACCCGATTCCTGGAAGGAGACAGGTCATGGACGCCGACACGGTTCTGAGGATCAAGCCCGCTTTGACGCAGTACTTGCACGACTTTGACGGTTGCTTTGGCCGGATCACCGCCCGGCGGCACCTGGACACGTACGTTCAGGGGCAGGTGAGCGATCTGCCCCGCAAGAGCATCGAGCCGATGGCCGACGCGGCCGGGGTGCCGCCCCGTACGTTGCAGGAATTTCTCAGTCTCTATCGCTGGGATGAGTCGGCCATGCGGGATCGGCTCCAACAGCGAGTGGCCCGCCGGCACGCCCACCAGCACAGCGTGGGCATCCTGGACGAGACTAGCTTCGTCAAGAAGGGCCGGAAGACCGCCTGCGTGCAGCGGCAGCATTGCGGGGCCGTCGGCAAGACGGAGAACTGCGTGGTCAGCGTGCACTTGGGATACGCCACACCGGACTTCCACACGCTGCTGGACGGCGAGCTGTATCTCCCGGAGGAGACCTGGCACCTGGACCGCGATCGCTGTCGGGAGGCTGGGATCCCAGATGAGGTCGTTTACCGTCCGAAGTGGCGGATCGGACTGGAGGAGATCCGCCGGGCGCGAGGCAACGGCATTCGCTTTGCGTGGATGACCTTTGATGAAGGCTATGGCGGAAAACCCCCGTTTTTGCGGGCCTTGGACGAGATGGGCCAGAATTACGTCGGAGAAGTCCCTGTCAGCTTCACGGCCTGGACCAAGCCTCCCGCGGTGCTGTACCGGGAGCACGGCAATGACCGGCGGGGGCGGCCCAGGAAGTTCCCGCGGCTAAAGGTCAAGAACAACCCGCCGGTAGAGGTGCGGCATATCGCATCGTATTCGCCCCGGTTCCGACGGGAGCGTTGGCAGACCTACCACGTCAAGGATGGACACAAGGGGCCGATGGTCTGGAGGGCCAAGCGTATTCTCGTGTGGCTGCGAGACCAGAACGGCCTGCCCACGCGAGCGCATCACCTGCTGGTGGCCTACAACGTCCTGGAACCGGAGAAGATCAAGTACTTCATCAGCAACGCTCCGGAGAACACCCCCGTCGAGACACTGCTGCTGGTGGCCTTGAGCCGCTGGAAGATCGAGCGGATGTTCGAGGACGGCAAGGGCGAGTTGGGGATGGACCACTTCGAGGTGCGGAAGTTCCAGTCCATTCGTCGCCACCTGATCCTCAGTTGCGTCAGCTACCTGTTCCTGGCCGAGTTCCATCAGGCCCATCGGGGGGGAAAACCCGAACCTGGCGGTCTGCCAAGTCCGCACGGCGACCAGCCGTCTTGTGCCGATCTGGGTCCGCGGGGGCCGATGCTCGCGGAAGTCCGCCCAGCGGATCAGCCGGCAGATCGTTCGCACGCAACAACGCAATGCCAGGAGCAGGCGCAGCCACCGCAAGCGAGCGTTGCGTCGACTGCACGAAATCGGGCTGTGTCTGAAGGACTTACGCATGTGTCAATGGAAGCCTTCGTAGCGTTGTAGTA
>CAZNSB010000426.1:0-4693 GCA_964575155.1 uncultured Planctomycetaceae bacterium
GGGGCATCCATGCATTGGGCGTAGAAGATTTCCCGGCCGCCGGCGGCGGGGTCGCGGAGGATTTCGGTGAGGTCCCGGCCGTGGACCGGCTTGGGCAGGGGGCAGCCGGTGAGGCCGGCCAGCGTCGGCAGGACGTCCTGTAGGCCGACGAGGTGGCTTCGGCGCTGGTCGGCGCCGACGCCGGGGGCCTTGGCCAGAAGCGGCACGCGGAGGGAGCCGGCGAGGAAGTTGGACTTGAAGAAGCTGCCGAAGTCGCCCATGAGGTCGCCGTGGTCGGCGGTGTAGAGGACGATGGTCTGTTCTTCGGCGCGGGCGTCGGCGAGGGCCTCCAGCACCCGCCCGACCTGTGCGTCCTGGTGGGTGATGAGTCCGTAGTAGTAGGCGCGGGCGACCTTGAGCGCGGCCGGGCTCATCGTGTCGATGCCGTGGGTGATCCGGGTCCGCTCCAGGATCGGGTTGCGGTCGGCCAGGAGGGCCTCGGCGCCCAGCGGGGCGGGGATCTCGCGCGGGTCGTAGAGGCTCGCGTACGCCGGGGGGGGATCCAAGGGGGTGTGCGGCTTGGGGAAGCTGCAAAAGATGAGGAAGGGGCGGTCCGGGTGGCGGTCGCGGTGCTCGGCGAGCCGCTGGATCGTTCGGTCCGCCACCCAGTGGTCGACGTGATGCTCGGCGGGCAGGGGCGTCGGACAAGGCCGGACGTCGTTGTTCCCCGAGCCGTGCGCCCGGCTGAAGCCCCCCCAGCCGACGTCCGCGAGGTAATCGAGGTAGTCTTCCAGACCGCGGAGGTCCCCGGCGGGGTTGTGCTGCCATTGCAGCCGCCCGGACTCCGTCAGGTCGCAGTGGGCGAACCCGTGCAGCAGCCGGGGCTCACCCGGCGGGGCGTACGGGACGTAGTGCAGCTTGCCGCAGGCGTAGGTCTCGTAGCCGCAAGACCCGAAATGTTCGGCGAGCTTGACCTGGTCGTCCCGGATTCGCCCGCTGTTGGCCTTGACCCCGGTGCAGAGGTGGGGGTAGTTGCCGGTGGTGAGGGCGGCCCGGGCGGGCACGCAGATGGGGTCGGGCGTGAAGGCGTTCTGGAAGAGAACGCCTTCGTCGGCCAGGGCATCGAGGTTGGGTGTCCGGCAGATGGCGTTGCCGTAGCAGCCCAGGGCGTCGGCGCGGAGCTGGTCGGCCATGATGAACAGTATGTTGGGGCGGTCGGGCATGGCGTGGGGGTCCTCCAGTTCCCGGCTCGGGGCGTTCACGGCTCCGGGGGCGCCTGGAACTGCTCCTTGAGGGCCTTGCTCAGGATCGGGTTGACGTACTCGACGGCGGCGCTCCCCCGAAGCCGGGCGAGGATCTCCCGCTGCACGCGCTCGATCAGGCTGTCCCGCAGGTCCTCGCGCAGCTTCTCCTTGACGGACTCGTAGTCCACGTCGGGGGGGATGATCCGCTTGTGGAGCTTCAACACCTGGAACTCGTTTCCGGCCTGGACGATGGAGCTGGTCTGGCCGGGCTTCAGTTCGAAGGCGGCGTCTCGCATGGCCTGGGGGACGCGGGTGTCGTCGCGGGAGAAGACAGGCAGCAGCCCCCCCTTGGCGGCGGTGGTGGTGTTCGTGGAATACCGCTTGGCCAGTTCGGCGAAGTCCTTTCCCCCCTTGAGGAGGTTGAGGATTTTCTCGGCGTCGGTGAGGGTGGGCAACTGGATGTGACTGACCTGGACCTTCTTGCCGTACTGCCGGGCGAACTCGGCCTTGAGCATGGGCTCGCCGATCTTCACCCGGGGCTCGGCCATCTTCCGCAGCGTGGCGTTTCGCCACATGGTTCGCCGCCACAGCCCGCGGGTGAGCCCGCGCCGGCGCAGCAGCTCCGTCAGCATGCGGTCGCGCTGGTCGGGCGAGAGCTCCTCGCCGAAGATGCCCCGAAGCATCAGGGCGTTCTCCCGGGCGACGTCCTGCTCGGTTACGGTCACGCCCTTCCGCGCCGCCTCCTGCGAGACCAGCCTGTTGGCGATGAGCATCTCCGCCATCCGCACCCCGTGGGCCTCCAGGAGCGGGGCGGTGAGCTCGTCCATGTAGATCGGCCGGCCGTTGACCGTCGCCATCACCGCCGCGGGGGGCGCCTCGCCCCCGGCCGGGGACGTCGCCGGCCTCGTCGCCGCCGGCGCGGGCCCGGCCGGCTGCGGGGCGGGCTTCCTGAACCGCTGCTGCCACGATTCGCACCCCCCCACCGCCAACGCCGAAATCGCCACCGCCGCCCAGCGTCTCATGCGCTTCAGACTACCCACACCCCCCGCCCGCGTCAACGCTCCTCATCGCCTCAACGCCCGCCCCGTCCGCCCCGTCAGCACCGCGAAGGCCGGAAGAAGCAGCGGGCGGACCACGAAGGTGTCCACCAGCATCCCCACCGCCAGGGCGAAGCCCAGTTGGACCAGCAGCGAGATGTCCCCCACCATCAGCGAGCCCAGGGTGGCGGCCATGATCAGCCCCGCCGAGCTGATGATCCGCCCGGTCCTCACGATGGCCTCCCTGGCCGCCGCCCGAAGCTCGCGCCGGCGCGACTCCTCCGCCAGCCGGGCCGCAAGAAAAATGTTGTAGTCCACCCCCACCGCCACCAGCACCACGAACAGGAAGATCCGGACCTTCCAGTCCAGCCCGCCCTGCCCGCACAGGCCGACGAAGAACCCCCGGGTGATGCCGAGTGTGGCCAGGTAGCTCAGGACGGTGGAGGCGACCATGAAGGCCGAGAGCACCGCATCGCGGATGAGGGCCAGGACGATCAGAAAGACCGCCGCCAGGACCAGCGCCCCGACGCGGCGGAAGTCGCGCCGGGTGACGGCGCGGATGTCGGCCATCTCCGCCGTCGCCCCGGCCAGGTGGGCCCGCACGCCCGCCGGGACGATCCTGCCGCAGACGCCCCGGACCCGCTCCAGCGAGGCCATCGCCGCGTTCGAGAACCCCGGCGCCGCCGGCACGATGACCAGCCTGGTCGCCCGGGCGGCAAGGTACTCCGCGTTCACCCGGCGGGCGACGGCCGGGATCAGCAGCCACGCCTCGGCCGAGTCGCGTCCGAGCGGCTGGGTGACGGAACGGACGTCGGCGACGCCGGGGGTCTCGTTGAGGGCCTCGGTCAGCTTCCCGGCCGTGGCCCGCAACTGCTTGCCGGCCTCGTCCGTGCCCGCCTCCAGCAGGCACGTCACCGGGGAGATCTGCCCGGTCGGCCAGTGCCTCCGGGCCATCTCCATGCCACGGACGGCGCCGTATTCCGGCTCCAGCCCGGTGAGGGCGTCGTAGACGTAGTCCATGCCGAATCCCCACACGGCGGGGACCAGGAGGCAGGCGATGGCGGCGGCGAAGACGAGCCCCGGCCGGCGTGTCACGGCGTGGGCGATGGCGGGCCAGAGGCGCCGGCGGCGTCGGGGGGTCGGGCTGGCCTGGCGGGGCGCGGACCGCCGCCCGGGCCAGAACAGCCGGCGGTGCAGGATGGCCGCCGCCGCCGGCACCAGCGTCAGCGCCGCCGCCACGCCCACCAGCAGGGCGATGGGCAGGACCCTTCCCGTGGTGCGGAAGACCTTGAACGTCGCCGCCGAGAGCATCGCCAGCCCCACGATGTCGGTGCCCCCCGAGGCGGCGATCGTCGGGGCCGTTGCGGACCAGGCTTCGGCGGCCGCCGTGGCCGGAGGCGCCGCCGCGTCGAGGCGTTCGCGGAACCGGCTGAGGTACAGCAGCGAGTAGTCCACGCCCACCCCGTACAGCAGGACGAAGACGAAGATCTTCTCGGCGGTGCCCACGTGGAGCCCCCACCGGGCGCCCAGGGCCAGCACGAAGTGGGCCACCACCGCCGCCAGGCTGACCGTCGCCAGCACCGCCCCCGCCGCGCCGGGGGCGCGGTACACCCCCAGCAGGATGATCAGCACCGCCACCACCGTCACCCGCAGCGTCCCGCGATGCGAGCGGTTGGCCGCTTCGGCGTAGTCGGCCCCGAACGCCGCCGAGCCCGTCACCGCCACCGACAGCCCCTCCGGCCAGCGGTGCCCGGCGATCAGCTCGCGGATGTGCCCGACCGTCCGCGCCGAGCGGATCGTCACGAAGTTGGCGGGGATGTTCACGATGCTGATGGCCGCCGAGCCGTCCGCGCTGACCAGCGGGTTGCGGAGGAAGGCGGGGGGGAAGTCCCCGGGGGCGCGGACGGCGACGGGCGGGAGCGCCGCCTCCGGCGGCGGCGGCTGCCGGAGCCTCTCCGCCAGCCGGTCCATCGCCGCCAGGTCGCCCGGCGTGAGCTTCCCGGCCGGCCCCGACGGCCGCGCCGCGCCGCCGGCGCCCGCCGCGCGGCGCTCGATCACGACGACCGCCTGGCTGAGCCCGGCCGATTGGGGGAAGTGCCGCGCCAGAGCGCCGGCCGCCCGGAGCGAGGCGGCGTCGTCGGGCAGGAAGGTCAGCAGCTCGTTGGCCCCCGGGTCGGTCGCCGGGGTCAGCGCCGCCAGGGCGGCGGCGGCGCCCAGCCACCCGGCCACGATCCACCACCGAAGGTGCACGAGTTTCTCGCCGAAGCTCCGGGCCATGGATCGGCAGAGCCTATGTCGCCGCCCCCGCCGCCGTCAATGGCCAAGGCGACGCCTCGGAGGCCCCGGCGGGCGAGGCGGGCCCGGACAACATTGCGAAATTTTGGCCTGGTTCAGAATGGGCCGGATTTGGGTAACACTTTGGAGACGGGAGGC
>CAZNSB010000427.1:0-4686 GCA_964575155.1 uncultured Planctomycetaceae bacterium
GCAGCATCCAGGGGGGTATGGCCCGCCCGCCGGCGAGCCTCACCCCGCCGCCGAAGACCATGTAGAAGATCCCGAGGATGCAGAGGGTCAGCACGGCGGAGAGGTCGAACATCTTCTCGATGACGACCCACCCGGCCAGTCGCATCCGGGCGCCCTTGGGCAGGAACATGGGGCGGACGACCTCTCCGCTCCGCATGGGGGTGATCAGCCCCACGCCGAGCCCGGCGAGCATGGACAGCCACGCCCGCCCCCAGCCGATGCGCCGGCCCTCCAGGGTGACCATCCAGCGCCACCGGGTGATGCGGACGGTCCAGTAGACGGCGGCGACGGCGGCGGCGGCGGCCAGACCCCACCCGTGGACGCTGCCGACGCAGTGGCCGAAACGTCTCCAGTCCTGCTTTCCCAGCAGGACGGCCAGGATGCCCACGGCCAGGGCGAGGGAGACGAGGTAGCGGAGCCATTTCCTGGCCTTCGGTTGCATGGGGGATCGAGCGTAGTGGAAAAGCCCGCCGCGGGAAAGGCCAAATCCCCGCCCGGCGGCGGCGGGTGCGGTGGAGGCTTGTGGCACGGGCGTCTCGCCCGTGCGGTGACGCACCCGGCTTCGGGTTTTCCGCACGGCCGAGACGGCCGTGCCACCAGAAAGCCTCGCACCGGCGGTGGCTACCCGAACCATCCCCGCGGCTTCTTGGCCTTCTCTTGTTTCTCGTAGAGGTGCTTGACTCGGCTAAGGTGTGCCTGGACGTTCCGGAAGACGGGGTTTCGCTCGTTCTCGTCGCTGAGGATTTGCAGGAGGTCCCCGAACCTGTCTCTGGCCCGGGCCCAGTCCTTCTTCCTCTCCAGGATGCAGGCGGTGCGGTACCGCCCCGTCACTTCCTGGGCCAGCCGGTCCAGGGCCGCCCGGTACAGCCGTTGATGCCTCGGGTCGTCAAAGGAAACCCGCCCGCTATAGGCGAGGGCCTCTTTGAAGGCCAGGACGATCTTGTTGAGCTTCCAGGGGTCGTCGAGCCCGTAGTCGCCGTGGAGCTTCATGCCCCGCTGGAGCCACTCGTCCCTGAGGTACACGTTGGCGGTGACCTCCCTGGGCTGCTCCTCGAGGAGCCGACGGATCTCCCGGTCGGAGAGGATTCTCTCCTCGGCGACTTGGAAGGGCCCCCTGCCCCCGTAAAAGGCCCTGAGCAGCATGATGGCGACGACGATCGCCCCCCACCACGCCGCCAGCCCGATAATCAGCTTCTTCTGCTTGGCCTTTCGCTCCAGCTCGGCCCGTTCGCCGGGGGTCATCTCGGAGGGGCGTTTCTTTCCGGGCTTCGGCTTCTTGCGAGGCTCGCCGGCATCGCCGGTGTCGGGAGGGGGGGCATCCCCGGCCTCGACGGGCATCGGCGGGGGCCCCGGGGGATTGTCGGGCGCGAGCTTCCGCCCGAAGGCGTCCTTGCCGCCCGCGCCGGACCGGAACTCGGCGGCGGCCTGCTCGGGGTCGTCCCCGGCGGCGACGAAGAGGATCTGCGTTTCCGACCCCACCCCGATCACGTCGCCCGTCTCCACCAGCACGCGCTTGCCGCTCTTGAAGCGCTTTCCGTTGATCCACGTCCCCCGGGCCGACAGGTTCTCCAGGGTGGGCCCCGCCTTGACCAGCTCGTACCGGAGCTGCGCCCGGGAGGCGAACTCCTCGCTGAGCAGGATGTCCGCCTCCCCGCTGCGCCCGAGCACGGCGGCGGGCCTCTTGAGCACCACCCTCTGCCCGGCCTGCGGGCCGGTGATGAAGACCAGCTCTGGATGCTCCTGGCTCATCGTGTCTCCGCATCCATGGAAGGCAAAGCCCGGCGGAGATTCAAGCCCAAATCACGCAGGACCGACGGCGCCCGCCGCCCCTTCTCCAGATCGGGAGTTTCTTCAGAGCAGCTCGCCCTTGACGGCCCGGATGATCACCGGCGAGAAGACCGCCAGCACCACGGAAAGCAGGATCAGCATGCTGGGCACCAGGATGCGGACGCTGGCGGCGGCGGCCAGCTTCTCCGCCCGCACCGACCGCTGAAGCCGAAGCAGCGACGCCTGCTGCTTCAGCACGTCGGCCAGCGGCGAGCCGAGCTTCTCGGCCTGGATGATCGCCGCCACGATCGAGCGCAGGGTCTCCAGGGGGATGCGGTCGGCGAGGTTGCGCAGGGCCTGGGCCCGGGTGTTGCCCAGCTCGATCTCGGCCAGGACGCTGCTCAGTTCGGCGTTGAGCGGGTGGTCGGGGTCCTCGCGGACGACGGTGTCGACGGCCTCGGTGAAGGTGGCCCCGGCCCCCATGGCCAGGGCGATCAGGTCCAGGGTATAGGGGGTCCGGCGGGAGATCTCGCGCACGCGCTTGCGGGCCTGGGTGTCCAGGTAGTAGATGCTGAGGCCAAAGCCGGCGATCAGTCCGATGATCGCTCCCACCCAGCTGAACGACTTGAGGAACAGGAGGTTGGCGAGGTTCAGGGCGCCGGCGACGATCCCTCCCCACAGCACGGCAACGGCGACGTACTCCTCGGCGGTGTAGAAGTTGGGGTTTCCCGCGGCGATGAGCATCTCCTGGACCTTGTCCTTGAGGGAGGTGACGCGGATCTGCCTGGCCGCCACCAGCAGCAGCCACATGAGCGGCTGGAGCAGCGGCATCTCGAAGACGGTCCTGCGGTCGGCGTGCCCGGTGGCGATGGCGACCTGGCGCTCGGGCGTGATCTCCGCCCGCCCGCGCTGTCCGAACAGCCCGAGCACCAGGGCGAAGACGAACACGCCCAGGCTCAGTCCCGTGAACAGCTTGAGCCAGTTGACGGCCAGCGGGAGGGCGCAGGCGGCGAGTTGGACGGAGTCTGCATTCACGTCAGATATCAATGGCAACGATCTTTCGTATCCAGAGGAACCCGATCACGTTGAAGGCGATGATCGCGCCCAGGAGCATCTTGCCGACGTCTTCGGTCCACAGCATGCGGACGCCGTAAGGGTCGATGAAGTACAGGATGACCAGGATGACGACGGGCATGGCGCCCATCCACCTCGCCGCCGTCCGTCCCGGGGCGGTCAGCGTCTCGATCCGCTTCTCCAGCCGGTGAATCTCCCGGATGCTGTCGGCGATCCGGTCCAGCGTCTCGCTGAGGTCGCCCCCGCGCTCGCGGTGCGTCAGCAGCGCCGAGAACAGCAGCCGGTAGTTGCTGGACTCCATGCGCTCGACGGAGTTGAGCATGGCCCGCTCGATGGAGATGCCGTGCTCGTACTCGCGGAGCAGGTGGGCGAACTCTTCGCCGATGGGCCGGACGCCGCTTCGGGCGAGCAGCTCCATGGCCTGGATGAGGTTCAGCCCCGCGCGGACGCCGGAGCAGAGGGTCTGGATGCCGTCGACGAGCTGTTCTTCCAGCTTGTACAGCCGCCGGCGCTTCAGGAAGCGCAGCACCAGCGACGGCAGGAACGCCCCGATCACGCCGCCCATGACCGCCGCCAACGGGTGGGCGACGAGCACGTACAGGATCAGCGCCATCACCACAATGGCCCCCAGGCCCATGAAGGTGACGGTCCTGGGGTTGACGTCCATCAGGAGCGACCGCCGCAGCACCCGGTCGTACTTGGCCTCCCGCCTGCGGACGAGATCCCGCACCGGCCCCCACCAGAAGAACACCACCGAGGCGACGGCCACGAAGATCAGCAGGCCGAGGGAAAACAAGACGATTCGGCTGGGGGCGCTCTGCACCGTTGCGGCCAGGAGCGCGGTCACTTGAACACCTCGAGATCCAGCAGCCCCGTCTCGATGAGCTCCTCGGCAAACTCCGGGATGTACCCGGTGTGACGCAGCCGCTCGTCCACCAGGGCGACCCCCCCCTCGGGCTCGTCGCGCTCGCCGCGCTCGGCGCCGGTGCCCGACGGGCGCAGCCTGTAGATGTCCTCGGTGATGATGCCCGAGGTGTCCTGGTCGATGCCGACGACCTCGGAGATGTGGGTGACGCGGCGGGAGCCGTCGGGGAAGCGCGAGATCTGCACGACCAGGTTGATGGCGGCGACGATCTGCTCGCGAATGGCGCGGACGGGCATTTCCACGGCCGTGAGGACCATCGTCTCCAGCCGGAGCATCGTGTCCGCCGGCGAGTTGGCGTGTATGGTGGTCAGGGAGCCGTCGTGGCCGGTGTTCATGGCCTGGAGCATGTCCAGGGCCTCGGGCCCGCGGACCTCGCCGACGATGAGGCGGTCCGGCCTCATGCGCAGGGCGTTTCGGACGAGGTCGCGTATGGTGTAGGCGCCCTTGCCCTCGATGTTGGGCGGGCGGGTCTCCATGCGGACGACGTGCTCCTGCGGCAGTTGCAGCTCGGCGGAGTCCTCGATGGTGACGATCCGCTCCTCCGGATCGATGAAGGCGCTCAGGACGTTCAGCGTGGTCGTCTTCCCGCTGCCGGTCCCGCCGGAGATCAGCAGGTTCTTCCGCCCCATGACGCACGACTTCAGGAAGTTGGCGGTGGGCTCGGTCAGGGTGTTGCGCTCCACGAGGTCGTCAATGGTGAAGGGAATCCGGGCAAACTTCCGGTTTGTCAGCGTCGGGCCGGACAAACTCAGCGGGTTGATCACCGCGTTGACTCGCGATCCGTCCGGCAGCCGGGCGTCCACCAGCGGCGTCGACCGGTCGATCCGACGACCCACCGGCGTGATGATCCGCTCAATGATCGAGTGCAGAATCTCCTCGGA
>CAZNSB010000428.1:0-4684 GCA_964575155.1 uncultured Planctomycetaceae bacterium
CAGTAAATAAGCGTCTTGATCATCTCCTCGGGACGGGTCTTCAGGAACGCGCAGACGGCCTCGATGGTGCCCACGTCGGGGGTGTGGACCTCCTCCATCGGCGGCGCGTCGCCGGGCGCCGCCCGCCGCGGCGGCGGGTCCACGTCGGCGCGCTCGATGTTGGCGGCGTAGGCGTGGTCGGCGGTGTGCACGATCACGTCCTCGCCGTTCTCGCAGGGGACCATGAACTCGTGGCTGGCCGAGCCGCCGATCGGGCCGCTCTCGGCCTCGACCACCACGTACTTCAGCCCGCAGCGGGCGAAGATCCGGCAGTAGGCGTCGTACATCTTCCGGTAGCAGGCCTCCAGGGCGTCCAGGCCGGCGTCGAAGCTGTAGGCGTCCTTCATCAGGAACTCGCGGGTGCGCAGGACGCCGAAGCGGGGGCGGAACTCATCGCGGAACTTGGTCTGGATCTGGTAGAGGTTGATGGGGAGCTGCTTGTAGGAGCGGACCTCGGCGGCGACCAGGGTGGTGACGACCTCCTCGTGGGTGGGCCCGAGGACGTTGACCCGCCCGTGGCGGTCGGTGAATCGGCACATGGTCTCGCCGTAGTCGACGTCGCGCCCGGTCCGCTGCCACAGCTCGATGGGCTGGAGGGCGGGCATGTGGATTTCCTGGGCGCCGGCGGCGTTCATCTCCTCGCGGACGATGGCGGCGATCTTCTGGAGGCTGCGCCAGCCCAGGGGCAGGTACGTGTAGGTCCCGGAGGCCACCTTGCGGATGTACCCCGCACGGATCATCAGCCGGTGCGAGGGGATCTCCGCCTCGGCAGGGACCTCCTTGACGGTCGGGATCAGCAACTGACTGTATCGCATGGGCTCCTCTGTGTGCTTGCGGTCGGGCTCAGCAGAGGCTTATATCCGCCGGAGGGGGCATTTTCAACGGTGTCCCCCGCCGGTACAATGCCCCCATGAGCGCCAACCGAAGATTCGTCAACCAACTCATGCCGGGGGAGACCCTCGACCAGGTCTTCCTGGTCCGCGAGAAGGACCTGCGGACGACCAAGACCGGCGACCTGTACATCGTCTGCACCCTCGCCGACAAAACCGGCAACCTCTCCGGGAGGCTCTGGCAGGCCACCGAGAGCATCTACAACGGCATCCCCGTCAGCGGGTTCCTGCACGTCAAGGGCCGAACCGAGGACTACCGCGGGGCCCTGCAGTTCGTCATCGACGCCTGCCGGCCGTATCCGGCCGAGAAGGTCGACCTGGCCGACTACCTGCCCGCCACCGCCCACGACGTGGAGGAGATGTGGTCCGAGCTGCTGGAGATCCTCCGCGCCGTCAAGAACAAGCACCTGCGTTGGCTGATCAAGAAGTTCGTGGAGGACCGGAAGCTGGTGGCGGCGTACAAGCGGTCCCCCGCGGCGATGCAGATGCACCACCCCTTCCTGGGCGGGCTGCTGGAGCACACCCTCAACATCGCCCGCGCCGCCAAGGTGCTGCTGCCGCTGTACCCGAAGGTCAACCGCGACCTGGTCCTGGCCGGGGTGTTCCTGCACGACATCGGCAAGGCCGCCGAACTGTCGGCCGAGACCAGCATCGGCTACACCGACCGCGGGCAGCTCGTCGGGCACATCACCATCGGCGTCATCTGGGTCGCCGAAAAGGCCGCCGCCGTCGCCGAAGAGACCGGCGAGCCCTTCCCCCAGGAGATCCTGGACCTGCTCCAGCACATCCTCCTCAGCCACCACGGCGTCCACGAGTACGGCTCGCCGAAGCTGCCGGCGATCCCGGAGGCGTTTTTCATCCACTACCTCGACAACCTCGACGCCAAGATGTACATGACCACCGCCGCGATCGAGAACAACCCCGACCCCAAGGCCAACTTCACCTCCTACATGCGGGAGCTGGAGACCAGGATCTACAAGCACAGCGGGGAGATCTGAGGAGGCACCGGCCACCAGCCACCAGCCACCGGCCACCAGCCACCAGCCACCAGCCACCGGCCACCAGCCACCGGCCACCAGCCACCGGCGTCGCATGGCGGCGAACGACGGCCGCCATGCCACCCGTTGCCTCGTGCCTAGTCGCTCGTGCCTCGTGCCTGCTTCACGATCTCCCTGGCCTTGGAGCAGACCGAGCAGCGGGGGTTGGTGCAAAGCAGGGCGGCGGGGTCGGCGGCGAGCAGGTCCGCGGCCGCATGGAGGCAGTCCATGGCGTTGAACTTCAGGCACTCGGCCTCGGCGAGCCGGCAGTGGTCGATCTGCCCGCGGCGCTCGAGCTCGTCCTGGACGCGGGTGAACGCCGCGGAGTCGCCGGGGTTGTCCTTGGGCGGGAACTCGAGCCGGCTGCCGTCGTAGTCGATCAGCGTCAGCGTGCGCTCATACCCGGCGTAGAAGACCTTCCCGAGGTAGGGGACGCGGGCGACGGCCTCGGCCACGTGCACCAGGCTGCACGTCCTCAGGTCGCAGCCGACCATGAGCACGTCGGCGCCGGCCTTGGCCGCCTTGTGAAAGGGGCTGTCGACGCCCAATGCCGTGCTCTTTTCGTGCCCTTCGAGGAACTCGTCGCGGCGCTTCCCCCAGGCGGCGACGGAGTGGGTGGGGTGCCGGCTCCGCAGGACGGACCGGGAGCGACGAAAGGCCTCTGTGATCAGCCCGACCCGGCTGGGCGTCCGCTTGATCTTGAAGATCCCGTCCGCCCGGGGGCTCGAGAAGACCGGCACCAGCAGCGTCCCCTCCGGCGTGATCACCTCCTTGAGGACCCTGACCGACGTGACCACAGCCCCCTCCACCCGCCCCAGGGCCGCCTGGGAGGAATGGACGATCAGCATGTCGCCCGCCGTTACGCCGCAGGAGGTCCGCAGGCCCTCGCAAAGCTCCTCGTACGTCCACACCTTTTCCATAACTCGTCCTTCCGTACCGAGATCTCACCAACTGTGGCGAATTCCGTGAATTAGAAGGACGCGGCCTTCGCTTGTCCAGAGGGATTTGGGCGCCGAGGAGGCTGCCCCCCGCATGCGGAACGACGGCCTCCGATCGGCGGGCGGGACCGGTCAGTCTCTTTCCACCTCGTCGATCATCCCGCCCAGCTCGTCGAGCCTGGCGTTGACCTCGGCCTTGTCGAACCTCAGCGACTCCAGCGTCGGGCGAAGCTCCTCGAAGAGCTTCCTGGCCTTCCCGGCGAGGGCCTTCCGCTCCCCGACGCGGGTGGTGGCCTTCTTCCCGATTCGGACGGGCAGCCCCCGGAGGGCGCGGGCCAGGTGATCGGTGGCCACTCTCATGCCGTAGTAATCACCCCGCCCGTCCCCGGTCCTGTCCTGCCGGTTGCCGCTTCCCTGTCGGGCGATCTCGTCCCGGACCCGTTGGATGCCCACTCGGACACCCTTGGCGTGGAACCCCACGCTGGCGCGGTACTTCTCCTTGTCGGTGCAGCCGGCCGGCAGCATGGACATCGCGCACAGGGCCGCGCAGATCGCAATGGCCGGGGACAGGGCACGTCTGGGCCTCATGACCTTTGTCACCACTCCACTTTCGCCTCGGGTATCCTGTGTATCTGGCTTCCGTGACAACTCCACTCGTCGGGGTATCGGAGCATGAAGTCCCCCGTCAGCTCCTTCTCGCCGTGCTGGGGAGGCCAGTGGGCGAAGTTCTTGTCCAGGTAGGCATGAGAACGCGCGTGGGCGGACCCGTCGAGGTAGCTCATCACCAGATTGTCCATGTGCCGATCGAACCCCAGCGAGCCGTACACCCAGCCCCATCCCGGCCGGGTGTGCCACTCGCCCGGATAGGTGGGGTGATAGAGGGGGTAGGCTTGCCCATCCGCGCCGAGAATGGTCGTGATTGGCCCGTTGTTCGTGTCGCCCGTAAACGCCACCTGCGAGGGCAAGTCGATCGAATCCAGAGTAGGATGATAGACGCTCCGCCAGTGAGACCAGGACACGTCGTTGCACAACCGCGCCAAGATCCTTGCCTCGCCCCCGCTGTCTATGTCCCATCCGGCCGGCATGCCCTCGTGCCCGTGGGTGTCGAACAGCCCGCCGGCCGCCCCGCCGAAGCCCCGGTTGTAGCGGATGGCGACGTTGGTCCAGTAGCAGGCGTGGTACTTGTCGGAGGGATTGGACAGGTACACGGCGTCGAGGTCCGCGCTGGGGCAGATGTAGGTGCGGGGGAACTGGCCCTCGTCGAGGTTCCGCAGGTCCCTCAGGTTGGGAGGCCCGCCGGCGTACTCGCTGATGTAGCACAGCGCCCACTTCGCCCCGCCGCCGTAGTTGTACGGAAAACCCTTGTGTTCGGAATGATAGCTGATCAGCGCCTTGACGATGTTGGCCTGGGCGGTCATGCAGCCGGCCTGCCGGGCCATTTCCCTGGCCCGGCCGAGCGAGGGCGCGATGAGCATCACCAGAAGGGCAATGATGGCGACGACAATGAGCAGCTCGACCAGCGTGAAGGCCCCGGTTCTCGGTGGGCGCAGCCGCCGCGTTTTAGCGCCGAACGAACCGCGGGTGCCGACACGGGCAACCGGCCCCCTTCGCGATGAGGCGCTTTGCACTGCCATGAACTCTCTGCGATTCAGGTGACCAAGCCTGCATATACATTGTAAGCGCCACCCCACGGTGCCTCCAAGGGGAATTCCTGGTGTCCATCCCCCCCGTGGTCGGGTAGCCCCGGGTGATTGCTCACCCGGGGCCCCCACAGATCCGG
>CAZNSB010000429.1:0-4683 GCA_964575155.1 uncultured Planctomycetaceae bacterium
GCCTGGACGATCTTCATGATGAAGTTCTCGGGCGCGCTGCCGACGTTGAAGACCTGCCAGGGCACGTTCCCGGCGAGGCGCCGGGCCACCGCGGGCCCGAAGGCGTCGTCGCCGCAGAGCTCGTTGCCGATGCAGATGATCACGCTGCGTTCGGAGAGCGTCTCGGCGAGGTGGTGGGCGAGGTGCTCGGCGGAGTCGATGCCGCGGGATTTGCCGTGGTGTTCGGACATGGGGTCTGGTTGTTTCGGCTCATGTCCCCCGGCTGAAGCCGGGGGCTTGACGGGGGCTTGAGGGGGCGTCACTGGCCCCACAGTTCGCGGACGACGACGGTACGGCGGCAGTCGGGGCAGAGGACGCGCATCAGCTCGTTCCGGGCGAGGGGCTCCTGGACGTCGGTGGCAAAGGGCTCGGCGAGGCTCATGGCCCCGTCGGCGGCGACGATGAGGGTGGGGTTGGCGTAGGCCTTGGACCCGAGCCTCTCGGCGACCCAGAGCAGGTGCTTCTTGGTGCCGATGACGGCGCCGCACCGGCCGCAGACGAGAAGCTCGTGCTCGATGCTGTTGCGGAGCTCGGCGCGGTCGAAGCAGGCCATGTCCCACGTCTTCGTCAGCCTCACCCCCGCCTTGTAGTCGGGGTCGGTGGGCTCGCCGGTGCGGGTGGTGCAGTTCAGCTCGCACTGCCCGCAGAAGATGCACTTGTCGTGGTGGATGGTGAGGGTGCGCCGGGGGGGGTCGGCCTGGGTGTCGTCGACCACCTTGATGGCGATCGCCGGACACACCATCGCGCAGGCCATGCACCCGATGCAGTCTTCCTCGAAGTATTCGCTCCGGCCGCGGAAACCGTCCGGGGGGACGTGCTCGACGGCGGGGAACTTCGTGGTGTAGGGCCCGCGGAAGACGGCCAGGACGGCTTCCTTAAGCTCTCTGAGTTTCGGTTTTCTCACGGTCATCCTCGCAAGCGTCGGCGCCCTGGGCCTCACGGATGGCCCGGCCGCGCAACACGAAAGCGTCCTCGACGCTGACGTCCGCCAGGGGCACGCCGGAGACGTAGGCCGCCCGGCAGACGGCGTGTGCGCCGACGGGGGAGGTCAGCAGGACAAAGCCTCCGCAGAGGAGGGCCTTGAAGAACAAGGCCCAGTTCCCGTGCTCGGCCCCGATGAGAGCCGAACCGAGCAGGATCATGCAGGTTCCCAGGGTAACGCACTTTGTGGCGGCCTGTGCGCGGTTGTAGACGTCCGGCAGCCGGACCAGCCCGATGCACCCGAACAGGTCGAAGGCCAGGCCGATGCCGAAGACCCAGAATCCGATCGTCTCAAGCATCGTAGCACCTGCCTTCCAGATACTTGGCCAGGGCCAGGGTGCCGACGAAGCTGGTCAGGGCCCAGGCAATGGCGACGGTCAGGTAGAAGTCCTGGTAGACGCCCTCCGCCGCCGCATCGGTGGTGACCGGCCAGATCGCCATGACGCAGCAGAACCCCACCATCAGGGTGCCGAGGATGTCGATGGCGACCGTGCGGTCCGGGGCGCTCGGGCCTCGCCCGATCCGGTACAGGCACAGGAACGAGCCCAGCGTCAGCACCACCATCGCAGCCAGGAGAAACGGACTCATTCGAAGATCCTCCTCAGCATCGGCTCGAATCGCCCCACGATGTCGGCGAGGCGCTTGGCGGGATCGTCCGTGTATATGTTGATCCAGTGGATGTACAGGTCCTGCCCGTCGATGTCGATGGTCAAGGTGCCGGGGGTGAGGGTGATGGAGTTGGCCAGCACGGTCTTGGCCATCGGGCTGTGGAGGGTGGTGGTGACCTTGACGATGCCCGGGCGGATGGGCACGTCGGGGTGGACCACGCGGATCATGACGTCCAGGTTGGCCTTGATGCAGTAATAGAGGAAGTAGGGCAGGTAGATAACGGCGCACACCCATCGCCTGGGGTCGAAGAGCTTGGCCTGGTCGGCGGGGAAGATGCGTCCCAGGGCGAACCCCACCCCGGCGGCGAAGGCGGCGCCGACCACGATCACGGTCGCGTCGACCTGCCAGAACAGCAGCAGCCACAAGCCCATCGCGACCACCGCACACACTACCGCTCTCATGGGGCACCTCCCATGGCGACGCGGACGGCTCCGGTCACGCCGTCCAGCAGGACCTTGCCGGCGGGGTCAAAGAGGTACGGCTTCAGCAGCCAGACGGTCACGCCGGCCAGCAGACAGACCGCCGTGAGGATGGCCATTCCCACCCCCATCGTCCAGGGCGATTCGCGGGCCGCCTCGGTCCGGCGGGAGGGCCGGCCCTCCAGGGCGTACCGCTGCACCTTGATGTACATCAGGAGGGTGCCGACGGCGACCGCCGAGGCGATCGCGCACAGGACGTAATGTCCCGACACCGCCAGGGCCACGATGATGATCAGCTTGGAGAAGAACCCGTTGAAGGGCGGGACGCCGGAAATGGACAGGGCGCCGACCCGGCAGCAGAAGCTGGTTACGGGCATCTTCCGGGCCAGCCCGCCCATCTCGCTGAGCTGACGGGTTCCGGTGGCCTGCTCGATCGAGCCGCTGCAAAGGAACAGAAGGCCCTTGAAGGAGGCGTGATTGAACAGGTGGAACAGTCCGCCGAACAGGCACAGCCCGGCGACGGCCTCGGCGCCGGGTCCGCCCCGGGCGATGACGCCGGCGGCGACGCCGAGGGCGAGGACGATGTAGCCGGCCTGGGAGATGCTGCTGTAGGCGAGCAGGCGTTTGAGGTCCGACTGCCCGACGGCGAGGAACATCCCCACGACCATGGACAGCACGCCCATGGCGATGAGGACGTTGGCGTAGTAGAGGTTGACGCCGAGGACGTTGAAGACGATTCGGGCGAGGGCGTAGACGCCGACGGCCTTGATGAGGACCCCCGAGAGCATGGCGGAGATGGGCGCCGGGGCGGAGGGGTGGGCGTCGGGCAGCCAGGAATGGAACGGCACCATGGCCGCCTTCAGGGCCAGCCCCCCGAGCATGCAGGCGGCGGCGAGGAGGACCGCCGGGCTCTGCGCCCAGCCTTCCGGCGGGGTCATGTTGGCCAGGGCGGCGGCGACGCGGGCCATGTTGAGCTGCCCGGTCAGCGAGTACAGGATGGTGACCCCGACCAGGATGAAGGTGGAGGCGACGACCCCCAGGACCAGGTACCGGAACGCCGCCTCCAGCTCCTCGCGCTCGGTGCCGAAGGCCACCAGCCCGTAGCTGGCAATGGCCGCCACCTCGATGAAGACGTACAGGTTGAACAGGTCCCCCGCGAGGACCACGCCGTTCATCGCACCCGTCATCAGCAGGAACAGCCCGTAGAACAGCCAGAGCGTCGTGAAACGCCGCATGTACGAGGCGGCGAAGACGATGGCCGCCAGGGCGACCAGGTTGACCACGATGACCATCAGCCCGCTGAGCCCGTCGTAGACCATTTCGATGCCGACGGGCCTGCCGTCCCTGCCGTCCCAGTTTCCGGCCCAGACGCGTGCGGCGCCGAAGTGGCCCGTCAAGAGGACGACGCCGATGATCAGGTTCGCGGCGATGGCCAGGACCGCCAGCGGGCGCACCAGCCGAGAAAGCGACTTCACGTGCGCCGCGATGACGACCACGAAGGCCGTCCCCAGCGGGATCCCCACCAATAGCGGCACCAGTACCTTCATAGTCCCTAGCCTCGCAGCCTGCGGATGTCGTTCATGTCAAACGTGCCGTACTTCTCGTACAGCCGGATCGCCAGCGCCACCGCCAGGGCGGTGACGCTCAGCCCGATGACGATGCTGGTGAGGACCATGGCCTGGGGGAGGGGGTCGACGGCGCGGGCGGCGAGGTCCTGGGGGCTCTGCCCTTGGGCGAGGATGGGCACCATCCCGCCCCTGCGGTAGCCCACCAGGACCAGCAGCAGGTTGACGGCGTACTCGATGATGGCGATGCCGAGGATGATCCGCACCAGGTTCTTCTTGGCCACCAGGGCATAGACGCCCAGCAGCAGGAAGGCAATGGCCATCATGTAAATGGCAATTCCCATGAGTCTACTCCTCGCCCGGGGGCTTTCCGGAGGCCAGGACCAGGGCCAGGAAGATCCCGACCAGTCCGGCGGCGACCTTGGTGGCAACGGCAAAATTGGACAAGGCGATCGTCCCCCCGCTGGCCAGCCGGTGCGGCGTGCCCCTCGGAAGCCAGCTCACGAAGAACCCCCCGACGGCCAGCCCGCCCACGCCGCGACGACCGACACGCCGACGACCCCCGCCATGATGATCACCCCGCCGGTAAACCCCCCGCCCGGCGCCATGTGCCCGGTGGCGGCCACGTACAGGGCGTACAGCATCACGAAGGCGGAAACCAGCCTCGCCGTGTTTCGAACGATGAGGGTCATTCCCTTCACGGGACACCTGCCTCGCTTTCCTTCTTTCGCCCGACCCTTCGGAGGACCACGTACCCGCCCAGGACGGCGACGAAGATGACGGTGGCCTCTCCGAGGGTGTCGTAGCCCCGGTAGTCAAAGAGGATTCCCATGACGGTGTTTGCGGCCCCGGTGTCGGGGACGCTGCCGGCGAGGTAATCGGCGCTGACGCCGGCGGCGGGCGACCGGGCCAGCACGGGCTCGCCGAAGGGTGGGATGGTGCCGGCGCCGCCGACCCCGCCGGCGGCCAGGAACACCGCCACCACGAAGATGCCGCCGCACAGCAGCACC
>CAZNSB010000430.1:0-4676 GCA_964575155.1 uncultured Planctomycetaceae bacterium
AGAAGGCTGGCCGAAACCTCAAAAGGCCGGCAAGGTGCGGGTCGACATCCTGACCAGCGACGGCAAGACGATTTTCATGGGGGGGAGAAAGTCGGGCGTTGACCCGAAGAGCGGCAAGCGGGTCCGCAGTCGGCCGGGCAAACGGACCATGCTTTTTGGGAGGGGGTTCCTGGAGACCCATTTCGGCTCCTGGAAGTCAATCAATTGGTCGGACAGCGCTCGGCTGAGCGCTAGAATGCTGGTCGCCGGCCATGACATCAGCTGCGGCATCTTCGCGCAACCTCCGGTCAATCGGTGGGCCGGCAGACCCAGAATCGGCATGGGCCTTTACACCTTGGTCGGGAAGAAAGACGGCGCCTCGCGTGACATGGCTTGGACCACAGGCGTGCCCGACATCCAGATGCGGGCCATGGTCATGGCCGGCAACAGGGTGTACGTGGCCGGGCAGACCGATCCGGACATCCCCGAGCTGCGGAAACACGCGAAGATCCAGAGGCCCCCCAGCAATCTTCCCCAGGTGGTCAGCGAACTGCCTGATGAAAAGATCAATCCACCTGACGGCAAGCTGGCAGCTTTATCAACGGCAGACGGCAAGAAACTCGCCGAAGTCGCGCTCGACGCCCCGCCCGTCTTCGACGGGATGGCGGCAGCGAACGGGAGGCTGTACCTCTCCTGTGTGGACGGGAAAGTGAGCTGTTTCGGAGAGGCGGCCGAGTCGAAAGGGCAGAAGAGGTGAAATTATTTTGGCACGGGCCTGAGCTAACACGGCAGCGCTACTTTCCACGTAACTCCAGCATCTACCGTGGACTTCGGCACGGCATAATAAGGACTTACGTCAAATCTAGCGCTGCCGTACTAAGAGAAGGAGCCGATCATGTTTGGCCGCGAAACGCCCCGCGTGGCCGTTCGCGGGGTCCAAGAGGGAGGCGGGAGCGGGATTACGAATGCATGACACGCGGGCGAGGAGCCTCTCGAATTGGCTCAATCCGTGATCTGAGGATACCAGGAGAGGTGGACTTCAGCCATTCTCGGCGTCACCGGCTGTGGGAATCCGTGACTCCCGCTTGAATTTCGGGCAACTCGACCGTTTTGGAGTGAGTTGCGTTATTTCGTAGGTCTTTGTCAACAAAGGTTTACAACTGCCGCAAAGTGGCTAAAGCCCACGAGAGGAGAGATTAGGATGAGAAAAGGGGCTTCGGGAATCCTGGTTTTGTCTCTGCTTGGCGCCTTCTGGGGTCCGGCCGCGTGGGGCGCGGACGAGGGCCTCTGGACCCGACTGGGTTCCCTGGGCGATGCGATAGGGCTGTGCGTGTTTCTGGGATTTCCGGACGCGGGGGGCGAAGATCGGATCATCGAGTATGCGAGGCAAACCAAGGTGCTGATTCACTTCCAGTCGGCGCACGAGAAGGAGGCGGCCGCGATGCGGCAGGCGGCGGAAAAGGCCGGCCTGCTGGGCAGACGGATCTGGGTGGACGAAGGCCCCTGGAGCCGGGTGCAATTGGCCGACAACTTGGCCGGCGCGGTGGTGGTGGGGAAATCCGCGCGCGGGGAGAACGGCGTGCGCGAGGAAGAGGTCCTTCGCGTGCTCCACCCGGGGGGCAAGGCGCGCCTCGGCGGGGAATGGCGGGAGAAGCCCTTTCCCGCCGGGATGGATTTCTGGACGCACGTGAGCCACGGGCCGGACGCCAATCCCGTGTCGCGGGATGTAATCGCCCGTCACCCCTACCGCACCCAGTTTCTGTCGGGGCCTCGCCACGCCCCCGCGCCTCAGGTCGGTGTGTCGGCGGGCGGGCGGATCTTCAGGGCCTTCGGCCACTTCGCGCAGCATCCCCGCGAGGAGCCGTATCTCATGACACTGGCCGCCTTCAACGCGTTCAACGGGGCCGTGCTGTGGAAGCGGAAACTCGACCCTTCCTTCAAGGTCCTGAGAAGCACGTTGGTGGCCACCCCGGAGGTCCTTTACGTGGCCGACGGGCGTTCCTGCAAGCTGTTGAACCCCTCCAGCGGCGAGGTCACCGGCGAAATCGTGCCGCCGGACATGGGTGACCGGACCGCCTGGAAGTGGATGGCCCTGGAAGACGGGGTCCTCCACGGCCTTCTCGGAAAACGCGGTGCCGCGGATGCGGCCGTCAAGGACGGCTTCCTGGGCCACGGCTGGTGGTGGCCGAAGATGCACAAGGGTTTCAAGCACGCGGAGAGCGGGACGGTGTTTGTGGCCCTGGAGGCCCCCTCGGGCAAGGTCCTCTGGCGGCGCGAGGAGGAGCAACCCGTGCCGAATCTTGGCCTGTGTCTGAAGTCCGGCCGCCTCTTCTATTATCGGGCCGGTTCGTTGGCGTGCCTGGACGCGCGCTCCGGAAAGTCCCTGTGGCGGGTGGACGCGCCCCTGAAGGCGCCGCGGAACAGGTGGGTTCGCGGCCGGCCGTATTTGAAATGCGATGGGCGCGCCCTGTACACGCCCGCGGGGGCCTTCTCCACGAAGGACGGCTCGCTTCTGTACAAGTGGGACGGAAAGCGTGGCATGGACGTGGGGAAGATGCTCCTGTGGGAGGACGGGCTTTGGTTCATCGGATCCAAGTGCGATCCCCGCACGGGAAAGCGGGTGGGGCGCGGGCCCAACAGCCATTGCTGCGCCAACGTTACGGCGAGCGTGGACCGGATGTTCGGCCGCGCGCGCGGCACCACCGTGGTCTTCGATCCGCGTGCCGGCAAGACCTCCACGCTCTTCAGCATGCGGCCGGGGTGCACGAACGGCGTCGTCGTCTCGAACGGCCTGCTGTACTGGTGGCCGTTCATCTGCGATTGCGGCTCTTCGCTCCCGGGGATCTTCTGTCTCGGCCCGGCCGGGGCGGTCCCGCCCTCCGAGGCGCTCCAGCGGCGTGTGGGCGCGCCGGTGCGTGAGCCGGAGCGGGACGAGCGGGATTGGCCAACGTATCGGGGCGGGACCGCCCGCCGCGGCGCCTCGGCGGCGGAGGTACCGGACTCGGCCGGCCTGCTCTGGACGTTCAAGCCCGCTTTCGCCTTCGCCCCGACGGCCCCCGTCTGCGTGGGAAAGACGGTGTATGTCGCGACTCGGGAGGGCGCGGTCCTCGCGCTTCGAGGCGACACGGGTCGAGTGATCTGGAAGCGCCACACCGGCGGGCCGGTCCGGTTCCCCCCCACGGTGTGGAAGGGCCGGGCCTACGTGGGGTCCGGCGACGGACGCATCCATGTCTTCGAGGCGTCTTCGGGCCGGCTCTTGTGGCGTTTCCGGGTGGGACCGGGAGTGCGCAGGATTCCCGTCTACGGCAAGCTCATGTCCACCTGGCCGGCGGCGAGCGGCGTGCTGGTCCATGACTCGGTGGCGTACGTGGCCGCGGGCGTCCAGGCCTTGGACCGCACGCGCGTCTTCGCCCTGGACGCGAGGACCGGGGCCGTGAAATGGCAGTTCACGGGGGCGCCCGCCGAGGACGTCAACGTGCGTGGCCCTCTCCTTCTCAACAAGGGACGCCTGTACCTGGCCGGCGGGCACCGCGCCCCAGCCGTGTTCGACGCGGCCACCGGGACGAGAACGCGTCATGTGGGAAGACTCGGGTCGGAGCTCTGTTTGGCGGACGACGAGGTGTGGGTCTTCGGTCCGCTCTTCCATTCGGACCCTCGCGCCGCCGATTTCCCCCTCGGTTTCGCCGACATGCGGGTGGCCGCTTCCGGCGCCCTGAAGCTGGTCGCGGATCGCAAGCCCGTCTGGAAAAAGATCGAGGACCAGTTCGGTCCGATGCCCCCCACGCGCCTCTTTTGCCTCCGCGGCCCTCTTTCCCGTATCTCCCTGCGGAAAGCGTCCCGGAACGCGGGCATGCTGAAGGGCTACAGCCTCCTCCGTACCAGCGGGGATGACCTGAAAATCCTGTGGCAAAAGGAAGTGACGCGCTGCCACGCGGTTGCGCTCGCGTCGAACGGCGCCATTGCCGTTTTTTCGGGCGCTGCCGGGGGCGACCGCACGGCGGGGAGCGGGCCGATACACGAGATCGCCGCCTTCGGAATCGAGGACGGAAGGGCGCTGTGGCGTTGCCCGGTGAAAGCCGAGCCCCTGCCCTCCGGCCTCGCCATCGACCGGTTCGGGCGATGCGTGGTGTCCTGCGAGGATGCGGTGATGTGTTTCGGGGCGTCGCCGGTGGCGGAGCGTTGAGGGCCGGCCTTTCAATTGCGGATTGTCGGAGCGAAGCGGAGACCCTGAGCGGAGCCCTGAAGGGGGGGAAACCGGGACGGTTATATTTTCTTGGGTGGTTTCCTCTTGGTCTTCATGGTCTTGTTGGTCTTCGTGGTCTTGCGGGGCTTCCTGGGGCGGCCCACGGGCAGCGGGCGGAGGCGCCGGCCGAGGGTGCGCTCCAGCTTGCTCACGAATGAGTCGGTTCCCAGCGGACACCCGCGCAGCGTCCAGCGGCGAAGCCGCGCCACCACCGCCTCGTCCTCCGGCCGGGTCAACCACTGCGACCAGTCGCCGACGGACCCCACGGCCTCCCGCCAGTCCGCCAGGTCCAGCAGGCCGGTCGCGTCCTTGCCCCGGACATGCGCCGCCGCACTCGACCAGGCATACCGCCACGCTCGCCGCACCAGCCGGGCACGCACCGGATTGCGCTCCATCAGCCTTCGCCGGAGGCTTCGGCCTGACAAGCGTACCGCATGGCCCGCCAGAAGTATTC
>CAZNSB010000431.1:0-4158 GCA_964575155.1 uncultured Planctomycetaceae bacterium
TGTCCATCACGTCCGGCTGATCGACAACGATGTACTGCCTCAGTTGCAGGTTGCACCCGCTCGAGGCCTCGACGCCCGCCGCGACGATCCTCTCGAGCACGTCCCGCCCCACCGGCTCGGGGCGGTACTGCCGCACGCTGCGCCGCCTGTGGACCACCTCGAAGAACTCCATGACACACCTTCCTTCCGGGAACACGGACGCCGGCCCGCTGCCGCGGGCCGGCGCGCGAAGAACGTCCCCCTGCGAAACATCCGCCCTCCTCAGGGCAGTCTGTTCATGGCGGCCTGGACGCGCCGCCAGTAGCGCAGCGTGGCCGGCTTCCGCGCACCCGCCGGGCCCCCGTTGTGCACACGGGCCAGCGCGGACAGGTCGCCCGCACGAGGCGACCCCCCGCGAACTCGCTGAAGCGGCTGGGGGCACCATCGCTGCCAGTACCACATCATCACCTGGCGGCAGTGGCGCCGGCTCCAGACGTACGTGTCGTAGTCCCACCGGGCGCCTGCGAAGCGCGTGGCCTCATTCCAATACCTCCGCCCGATGTGGTAGTCGCCCAGGCTCCTGCCGCGGTCGCCCACGCGCTTCTTTCCCCCCATGCTCTCGACGTGCCGGATGGCCGCCAGCAGCCGCTCCAGCACCGCCGGGCGGGCTCGCGCCGGCCGGGGCTCCGGCTCCGCCGCCGGCCGGGGCTCCGCCACGCCGGGACGCACCCCCACAGGCGAAGGCGCCCCCGCCGGAAGCGCCCGGGGTGCGGGCTGGGGCACGGCGGGCGATTCCTCGGCCTCCAGGCCCCCTCCCAGCAGCAGCCCGAGGACCAGGACCGCCGCGCCGGACACGGCCAGCCCCACCCACCAACGCGCCGCGCGGCGCGCTCGCCTGGTGCCGAATTCCACCAAATCGCGCTCCCTGACTGCCCGCCTCCGCCGTCTCCACGGCGCGGCCGGGCAGGGCCTTCCCACCAACGTCCGTTTTGGGAGCTGCGGGCGAGATCCGTCGGCGGCCGCCGAAACCCCGCGGCCACCCCCGCGAGAGGCAGGTATTTGAACACGTGTACAGGCCGGCGTGGGCAAGAAAATCAAACAGTTTTCAACAACTTATCCCCACGCCGTGGGCTTCCACCCGGCCGCTGGGCTACTCCGAGCGTGAGTCCCATTAACGGAGCTTGCTCTCCAGCCGGTCAAAGTTCCCGGCCCGCGCCTGCTGGAAGCCCCCAGCGCCGCAGGCCCCCTCAAGTGCTGCGGGAGCACCTGCGGCACGGGAAGCGCGACGCAGCCGACGGCGGCTTGAAACCAACCAGCCCCCCATGACGACCAGAGTCAAGCCCATTGGTTCGGGGACCGGGTCTCCGGCGTTTCCTCCGCCGGCGGTCTTCCCGAAATTGTTGGCCAGGCAAGCCAAGTCGAGGACGTCCACCACGCCGTCAGCGTTGAAGTCGGCCTGCCTCCAATCCGTCTCGTTCTGGCCGAAATGGTTGGCGAGCACGGCCAGGTCAAGGACGTCCACATCCCAATCGACGTTGGCATCGCCCGGAAACGTCAGTTGGACGGTGACGCGCCCATCCCCATATGCTACCGGCCCGCCCATGTCTTCCGGAAAGCTGACACGCCCGAACCGGTCGTTTCCGGAGCTGAGGTCGTTGCCGCAAGTCAGGATCGCGAAAACCTTGTCCTTCATGTCGGCGACCTCCGCGCAGGTCACCGTGATCCGGAGATGGGCATTGCTGAGGCCGGAAGCGATGCCTGTGACCGCCAGCGCGTCGTGGCCCTGATCGGTAACCTCGATGGCAAGCTCCCCGTACTCGACGCCTTGGGCGCCGTAGTCGGTCTTGTCAAAGGCCAGATTGCCATCGACGGTCAGAGTGCCGGTGCTGTGACCCGGGCTGACCGTCCCGATGTGGTCGCCTCCCGGGCCTCCCTCGCGGGCCCCCAGGACGGTCAGCGTCTTCGGAGCTGACCCGTCCTTGACGAGGAGCGTCCCCGTGCCGCCCAAGGTGGTAGACTGCGTGATGTCAACCTTGACCTGAAACACCGGAGGAGGGCCAGGCGAGAACGGCCAACTCCAAACCATGTGAAGACTGGCGATGTCGAAGCTGCCTCCGGTGCACACGTACCGGCCGCCCGGGTAGATGTGCAGCTCGCCAACCACGTTGGTGCCGCCGGTTTGCATGAAGACGCCAACGTCCTCGGGTATCTCTTCGAAAAGGATCGGCTCCGAACAGCCGACTCGCAGGACCGCCGCCGCAAGCTCGCCCCCGTTCAGTTCGTACACCCCGCGGGAGTCGTTCTGGCTCCCGATCGTAAGTTCGCCGCTCACTGTGCAGGCGCCTCCGTCCTGCACGAAAGTGCCGTTCCCGTTGTAGCCTACTTCCAGACGCGCGGCAGATAGCACGCCTCCCGCCTGCACCACCCTTGCGTGCCCCCCGGTACCTGCCAATCGAACCCAGTCGGCAGACGCCTGACCGTCCACGAGTTCGTAGACGCTGGAAGCGCTTCTGAGCTCAAGGGTGCCCGCAGACAACTCCCCCCCTGTCTGGCGGAGTACGGCTCCTGGCCCTGCACCAAATCCGAGACCCAACAGGCCCGGAACGGACGCGGTCCCGCCGGTCAAGTTATAGGTGCCGCTGCCCCCGGCGCCCGCGCCGATCAAGAGCCAGTAGAACTGGGCAGTGCTCCCCGGCCCCTGATTCAAGACTCCGCTTCCACCGCCTCCTACTCTGGTCCAGACCAATTCCCAATCACTTCGATAGACGGTCAGACTGCCACCGTTCAGGTTGTACGTCCCCGTCGCGCCGGCCTGGATGCCTATGTACAGACCGCCCGGCGCGACGTTCGTGCCCCCGTTCTGAGTGAATACTCCCGCGCCCTGGTAGCCGACGCATTCGTGATCTGCCCGAAGCGCTCCGCCGACAAGGTCATAGCTGCCGCAGCCGGCGCTCTGATGGCCGAGGTACAGGCCACCTTCGACGGTAACCGTGCTGGCCGGGCCTTGCTGGGTGAACGTCCCGGCGCCGTCGTAGCCAATGACCAGGTCATCAGCCGCCGAAAGTCCGGCCCCCGAACTCACCGTGTAGCTGCTCGATCCGGCGCCCCCGGAATGGCCAATATGCAGGGGACCGTTCACGGCCAGGCCGGCGTCGAAACCCGTCAACCGGTTCACTCTGAGCGTGCCGCCGGTCCACAGAAAATCGCCTCTGGAGGTCAGGTCCAACTGGTCGGCGATGAGTGTGCCACCGTTCAGCTCAAACGTGCCGTAGCCGTACCAACCCATCTGCACCGTGGCGTCGCGCGCATCCACAGTGCCTCTGGACAGCAGGTACGTGCCATTGGAGCCAGCGTAGTATCCCAGATGCAGGGAGTTTGTGACAGTGCAGACGCCGCCATCCTGCCAGAAGGTCCCGGTCCCGCGATAGCCCACGTACGCATCGGGAGCGGAAAGGCTTCCATCCCTGAGCCAGTACGCTCCCTCCGAACCCGAGCCGTACGCCAGATACAGATCGCCGGTCACAACGTTGCTGCCTCCGGATTGGTCGAACGGATGCGGCTCGGGTGCGTCGATGCGTTCGATGCCGGCCGAAAGGTTGCCGCCCTCGAGCGAGTACTCTCCGCCCGATGCCAGGTGCAGCTCGCCAAGCGAACTTGAGCCCCCCGACTGGCACACTCCTCCGGCCCATACGGTCAACCAATAAGCCACGGCGTCGCCCGAGGCAATCAGGGCGGTCCCACCGTTCTGGATGTAGGCGAAGTCCCCCGGGCCCGGCACGCTGCTGGACCAGTTCTGCGCATCGAACCAGTCGCCGGTCTCCGCCTGCCAGTTGGTGGTACCGGCACTACCCGTTGTCGTCAGACCTGCCGTCAGCGTCAACCCAAGAACGGCGCGTCTCAGTGCGCCGCTACTCCGTCTTTCTCGCATCACCCCATTCCTCGCGTTTGTGGCACAGCGGCAGTGCCTGCGGGTTGGTCAGAAGGGCAGCCCCGCAACTCATACGGAGGACGTATCCGGGTTCGCAAGCCCCCATCAGAAGAACGGCCTCGACGAGAGAACTCTCGCGAGCAAGCGAACCCGCCCGCTTTGAAACCATCGAGAGATGATAACCCCATAATCACATTCTGTCAACCGGAAAAGACCCGATTCGCAGGGCCCCTCGCGCCGGCGAATTCGTC
>CAZNSB010000431.1:4168-4666 GCA_964575155.1 uncultured Planctomycetaceae bacterium
GGGGCGGACTCGGGGGGGGGACGGCTATTCCAGGTGCCGCCGGCGGTACTTGCCCTCCGGGCCGGCGGGCGGGGCCTGCCGGACGAGGGCGTTCACGTCCGGCAGGTCGTCGAAGCTCCAGCGCCTCACCAGGGCCTTCTCGTCGGCGGGCTTCTGGGAAGCGGCGTGGTGGGCGGCGATCTCCTCGGCCGACAGTGCCCGGCTGTAGATGCGGACCTCGTCGATCAGGCCGCGGAAGTAGTTGTAGTTGTCCTGGCGCTTGCCGATGCTCAGGCCGGCCCGGCCGGGCTGGCGGGGCTTGTTGACGGCCTTGGCCGCGGCGAGCCTGCCGTCGGCGTACACCTTCAGGTCCGCCCCGTCGTAGGTCATCGCCAGGTGGTGGAAGCGGTTGAGCTTCAGCGTCCCGGCCTCGCTGAAGACGCCGACGCAGTGGGCCTTCCCGCCGCCGACGTTCAGGTAGGCGCCACTCTCCAGGCCCTCGACGGAGCGCGCGAAGAT
>CAZNSB010000432.1:0-4635 GCA_964575155.1 uncultured Planctomycetaceae bacterium
CCTCTCGCTGCCGACGCCCGAGGACGTCAAGGCCGGGTGCATCGCCTACAAGATCGCCGCCCACGCCGCCGACGTGGCCCGGAAGCTTCCTGGGGCGGCGGAGTGGGACGCTCGGCTGGCCGACGCCCGGGCCGATCTCGACTGGGAAAGGCAGTTCCAACTGGCCTTCGACGGCGAGGCCGCCAGGCAGATCCGCCACCGGGAAATGCCCGACGCCGACCACTGCGCCATGTGCGGGCGGGAATGGTGCGCCCTGAGGCTCTCCGGCCAGGTCCGAAAGGCCCTGGAACAGAAGTAGCACCCGCTCCGACCCAAAATCGCCCTGTTCTTGATGGCGGCACCGTGTCGAGATATCCTCAGTGGAGATTGCCCGCTGCCATGGAAGGAGAGGACGGATGGGCAGACGATTTCGAGTGCTCGCCTCGGCCCCGGCGGCCCTGCTGGTCGCGCTTGCCGGATGCAGCGCGGGCCGCGACTTCAGCATGGCCGACTACCTCGGCACGTTCCTGGCCAGGCGGTCTGCCCGCACGGGCCCCCCGCCTCGGACGATGCACGGGCCCGCCCCGGCGGCGCTGCTGGCGGACATGGACAAGCCCGTCGGCGAGGGCGAGCGGGCCCAACCGGCCCGCCCGCCGATCGCGCCGGGGCGGGAAGGCATCCCGCCGCACTGGTCCACCCGCCGCGGGCCGGCATACAAGGACGACTGGCTGCGGAGCTTCGGGCGCGACGCCAAGGAGCTCGTCCCCACCCTGTGGGACGACACCAAGGCCACCTTCACCGACCCCTGGGCGCTGGTGGGGCTGGGAGCGGCCGGGGTCGCCGGGCTGGCCATCCACAAGGGCGGCGCCGACGACAGCATCGAGGAACGCTGCGAGAGGCGCGGGAACCAGCTCGGGAAGTTCGGCGACATGGTCGGGGACATCGGCGGCAATCCCGGGCTGCACTTCGCCCTGGCCGGGGCCATGTACTTCGGGGCCCTGGCCTCACGCGACACCAAGGACTACGAGACCTCCAAGGCCCTCATCAACGCCCTGGCCATCAACGGGCTGGCCACCATGGCCCTGAAGGGCATCGTCCACACCGAGAGCCCCAACGGGGACCCCTGGGGCTGGCCGAGCGGGCACACCTCGTCGACCTTCTGCCTGGCCACGGTGCTTCACGAGGCGTACGGCCCGTGGGTGGGGGTGCCGTTGTTCCTTTTCGCCGGGTACGTCGGGTGGGAGCGGGTCGAGGCCCGCAACCACGACTTTTCCGACGTCATCAGCGGCGCCCTGATCGGCATCGCCATCGGCCACGCGGTGATGAAGAACCACGACGCGCGGATTTTCGGCTTCGAGGTGATTCCCTTCGCCGACCCGGGCACCGGCGCGGTGGGGTTGGCGCTGGCCAAACGATTCTGAGTTCCCCGGCGGCCGCGCGCTCCCCTTCGGGTCGCGGCTAAACGTTTAGCTTCCCGCAGCGACTCACCGGGTCCATTGTGGCGCAGTGCTACGCCACGCCGTCGCCTCCGGCCTTGGTGCCGTCGGGGCGGTGCTTCCAGCGGCGGTGGACCCAGAGGTACTGCTCGGGGGCCCGGCGGACGACCTTCTCCAGCTCGCGGGTGTACTCCTGGGTGATCCACGCGACGGGATCCTGCTTATCGGCCCATTCGGCGGGCCGGATGATCCGCTCGATTCCGACGTCGAACTCGAAGCGCGCGCCCCGCCGCAGGCCGTACGCCACCGCCACCGGCACCCCGTGCCGAACGGCCATCAGCGCCACCGAGCGGTACGTGCTCGCCGCCCGGCCGAAAAAGTCCACGAACAGCCCCTTCCGCCCGGCGTCCTGGTCGGCGAGGAAGGCCAGCGTCCCCCGCCGGGCGAGGACGTCGGACATGCCCTCGGCGGCGCCGGTCTTGCCGAGGATGGTCTGCCCGGTGCGCTCGCGGACGCCGAGGAGGAAGGCGTTCAGCAGCGGGTTGTCCAGCGGGCGGGCGACGGAGACGACGGCGAAGCCCAGCGTGGCCATCAGGTAGGCGGCGATCTCCCAGTTGCCGAAGTGCCCGGTCAGGACGATGAGCCCGTTCTCCTGCCTGATGAGCAGGCGGAGGTTCTCGGCCATGTTGACCAGGCGGACGTGCCGCTGCCAGGTCGTCGGCGTGATGAGCCTGGGGAGGAACAGGACCTCCACGCCGAGGTAGACCATGTGGTGCATGCTCCTGCGGGCGACGCGTCGGAGGCGGTCCTCCGGCCAGTCCGGAAAGCTCCGCCGCAGGTGCCCGCAGGCGACGCGTCGGTGGCGGCGGTCGATCCGCCACAGCGCCTCGGCGACCCAACGGGCCGTCCGGTAGTTCCGCTCCACCCGGAACATCTCCACGAACATGGCAAAGATACGGAGGGCGAGGTACTGAAGGTAGTCCACCAGCTTGTTGCGCGGTCGCGCCAACGGAAAGTCGTCCAATCCTCCCACGCAGCGCAGTGCGTGGGCTTGGGTAAGAAGCTGTTTCACAACCTGCTGTGGCACGGGCGTCTCGCCCGTGTTCCGATGGTTCTACGCATGGGCGGGACGCCCATGCCACGTTGTGAAACGGCTTCCAAGTGTATATCGTCAGTCGCGGTGGTGGGCAATCGGCATTGTTCCGTGGGGGTCGTCTCTTCTTCCCCGGTCCCTGTTTCTCAGGCGACCCCGCCGGGGGCGACGCTGCCGTCGGGGCGATGCCTCCACCGGCGGTGGTGCCAGATGTACTGCTCGGGGGCCCGGCGGACGACGTTCTCCAGGGCCCGGGTGAACTCCTGGGTGATCCAGGTCAGCTCGTCGTCCCTGCCGGCCCACTCGTGGGGGTGGATGACCCGCCCCACGCCCATCTCGAACTCGAACCTCTCGCTCAGCCGCTTGCCGTACCCGACGACGACCGGCACCTGGTAGCGCATCGCCAGCAGGGCGATGGACTTGTAGGTGCTGGCGGGCCGGCCGAAAAAGTCCACGAAGAGGCCCTTTCGTCCGGCGTCCTGGTCGGCCACCACGCTCAGCGAGCCCCGCCGCTGAAGCACGCCGTGGACGGACTCGATGGCGCCCCTCTTGTAGAGAAAGCTCTGCCCGGTCTTCTCCAGGAGGCGGACCATGTGGTCCCAGATATAGGGGTTGTCCAGCGGGCGGGCGACGGAAACGGTCGGGAAGCCCAGCGTGGCCATGGTGTACCCGACGACCTCGAAGTTCCCGAAATGCCCCGTCAGCAGGATCAGCCCGCGCTGCTGCTTGAGAAGGTGCCGGAGCGTCTCGGTCATGTTCGCCAGGCGAATGTGCCGGCGCCAGGTCTTCGGGGTGATCAGCCGGGGGGTGAACAGGACCTCCATGCCCAGAAACAGGAGGCTGTGCATGCTCTTGCGGGCAACGCGGCGGACGCGTTCGGCGGGCCAATCCGGGAAGCTCCGGCGGAGGTGCTCGGTGGCGATCCGGCGGTGCCGGCGGTCGACCCGCCAGAGCGCCTCGGCGATCCACCGGGCCGCCCGGTAGTCCCGCTCCACCCGGAACATCAGCAGCACCATCCCGAACAGCCGCAGCGCCAGGTACTGAAGATAGTCCGCCAACTTGTTCCGAGCCTTGGCCATTGTCGGGGAAGGTTAGAGGTTAGAGTCCTGCGCGGCATGCTCCAGGCGCTCTTTCCTCTCTCACCTCTCACCTCTCACCTCCAGGCTCTGCGTCATCTCCGCGAGGATCTTCTGCGCCTCGGCGACGGCGTCGGCGGCGGGCACGAGGGCGGGCTTGGCGTCGGTGCGGCGCTTGATCTCCACCTTGCCTTCCTTGAGCCCGCGCTCGCCGACGGCCACCCGCAGGGGGATGCCGATCAGGTCGGCGTCCTTGAACTTCACGCCCGCCCGCACCGGGCGGTCGTCCAGCAGCACGTCCACGCCGGCGGCGGCCAGCTCGTTGTAGATGCGTTCGGCCTCGGCGACGACCTCGGCGCTGTCGTTGTTGATCGGCAGCACCAGCAGCTCGAACGGGGCGATGGCCACCGGCAGGATGCAGCCGTTCTTGTCGTTGCCGATCTCGATGGCGGCGGCTAGGATGCGGTTGATGCCGATGCCGTAGCAGCCCATGACGCAGGGCTTCTCGGCGCCGGCTTCGTCCAGGAAGGTCGCCCCGAGCTTGACGCTGTACTTGGTTCCGAGCTTGAAGACGTGCCCGACCTCGATGCCGTGAGAAAACGACAGGGGCTTGCCCTGTCGGGTGTCGCCGGGGACGGCCTTGCGGATGTCGGCGACGAGGACGTTCGGGCCCTCCAGCGGGAAGTCGCGCCCGGGGAGGACGTTGCGCGTGTGGTGGTCGGTCCGGTTGGCCCCGGTCACGCCCACGCCCATGGCCGCGACGGCGTGGTCGATGACCAGCGAGACTACGTCCACTTCCTGGAGTAGTCCCATAGGGCCCGCGAAGCCGCGCTTTGCGTGCGTCACCATCTCGATAAGGTACTCGTCATCTACGAGCCCGATCGGTCTGCCTACAATGCGGCGAAGTTTCCCCTCGTTTACCTCGTGGTCGCCTCTAACCATCACAGCATAGAAACCATATTCCCCACTGGCGTACAGGGACGCCCGCAGATTGTGATCAGCAGAACCGTCCTTGTGAGCCACTGCGTACTGAGCCATCTTCTTCCGCACT
>CAZNSB010000433.1:0-4633 GCA_964575155.1 uncultured Planctomycetaceae bacterium
ACCTCGTCTACCGCCACGACCGCCCGATCGAGGAGGACAGCTTCGCCGCCGCGGCGCTGCTGGCGGAGGTCAAGCCCCTGTCGGGCTTCAACGTCAATTCCTGGTCGAAGGAGCGGCTGATCAACCAGACGGTCTTCGGAGACGAGGACAAGGGCGAGCTGGCCGACTACAACCCCTTCGCCGGGTGGGACCGCGATTCCAAGCAGGGCGGGCGGCTGATCATCCCGCGGTTCGTGATCCCCGGCAGCGGAAAGCCCATCCCGGCGGGCACGGGTCTTTACGTGCACTCGGTTCCGCCGGGGGCACGCCACGGCGCCGCCAAGGCCTACTATGCCGTGGTCGTTTCGACCGACGGCACCGCCAGCGCCTGCGACTACTCCCGCGCCAACGCGGCCGGGGCCGTTGTGGAAAGGCCCGCGCCCTGGGAGCCGGTGCTCCAAAGCGCGGGCAAGGGCGAGTTCGGCTTCGACTTTCCGGGCAGGAAGCTCTTCTACGTCACGTGGGTGGCCCCGCCGCTGTCCAACCGGCCGAGATACTTCAACTGGAGCGTGCACCTGCCCCCGGAGATGAAAGGCCCGGCCCCGCTGAACGTCTCCTTCCACGACCAGGGCTACTCCTACGCCAAGCCCGTCCGCCGCTACGATCGACGGGCCGTTCAGATCGCCGGGCACGACTTCGACCCGGTCAGCGGGTGGTACGGCTACCACGAGTGCCTGGGCACGCTGCGGAGCTGGCGGGAGGGAACCGTCCAGCCCTACACCGAGCGGCGGCTGCTGGCCTTCATCGACTGGGCGAAGCGGAAGTGGAAGATCGACGAGGACCGCTGCTTCACCGACGGGGTGGGCATGGGCGGCAGCGGGGCGATCCACTTCGCCTGCAAGCACCCCGAGCGGTTCGCCTACGTCCTCAACGACCAGGGCGCCGTCCGCTGCCGCGACGCCAACCACCTGCCCGCCCTGGAGGCCGCCTGGGGCCGCGTCGAATGGGAAATGAAGAACGACCGGGGCGCCAGCGTCTGGGACTTCCAGGACCTGGCGTGGTTCGTCCGCAAGCAGGGCCCGGGCCGGGCCCTCCCCGTCCTGAGCATCTCCCCCCGCGGGCACACCGCCTGGCGGGAGGGCTACCCCCGCAAGACCGTCGGCGACCGCCGCCAGCGCTGGATGCAGAGCCACCGCGACTTCACCAGCCTCTTCAAGGCCCTGGAGGCCGGCCGCCACATGTTCTACGCCGACTTCGACTGGGGCCCGACGCTGGCGATCCTCCCGCGGTGGATGGACGTGGCCAGGGGGCCTGTTCCCGTCGTCACCCACAGCACCGACCGGAAGGTCAAGGAGACCGCCGACGGCCCGTATATCTTCTTCGAGCCGTCGGGTTCGAGCCCCTCCGGCTGGATCAACTGGGGCCACCGCTGGCGGAGCGACGACGCGGTGGATGAGCCGGACCGGCTGGAGATGACGCTGTACACCACGCGCGGCGAGGTCACCGCCGACGTCACGCCGCGGCGGGCGAAGAAGTTCCGCCCCAAGCCCGCCCAGACGTTCACGTGGTCCAACACGCACCTGGCCGAGGGCGACCGCCGCTCCTGGGCCCTCCGCAACGTCTGGCGGAAGTACCCCAGGAAGGCGGCGATCCAGGGCGGCAAGGTGACGGCCGACGAGCACGGGCTGATCACCCTCAAGGGCGTGATCCTCCTTCCGACGAAGAACCGGATTGTGATCCACAAGTGAATCGCCCCACGCCATTCCAGCCGAGAGCGGACATGCGGACCATCGCGACAGCCCTGGCCCTTGCCGGCCTGATGGCCGCCGCCGCGCAGGCCGAGCTGGTCACCGAGCGCTGGGGCCGCTCCGGCCGGTGCCGGCACGCCGGGGCCGCCACGTTCCAGCCCGTCCCTGACAACGGCGTGGTGGTGAGGTTCGACCTGGCGGCGCTTCCGGAGGGCGCGGCGATCCACCGCGCCCGGCTGCTGATCCGGCGCTTCCGGCCCGTGGTGAAGAACGCCTTCATGGGCCTGGCCGGTCGGGACCGGCTGTTGACCGAAGGCGGTCGGCTGCCCGAGCCCGCTCTCATCCGCCCGCTGACGAAGGCATACCCCGGCCGGGGGCAGCCGGTTGTCAGGGACGAGCCCCTGGCCCTGCTCGGGCCCCGGTTCAAATCCTTCGACGCCACCGACGTGGTCCGTCGCTGGGCGGGCGGGAAGCTTCCCAACCACGGGCTGTGGCTGAACGACGCGCTGGGCTGGGGCATCGACCGTGTCCACCTGGAGATCAGCTACGACGGGCCGCTGAAAGACCCCCCGCCGCCGGTGACGGAGCTGAAGGCCTTCCACCGCGCGGGTCAGGTGTTCCTGACGTGGAAGGAAGTCAACTGCCCCTTCGCCGGGAGAAAGGACGTGACCTGGGGCGAGCTGAAACGCCTCAAGGACCGGGTCGCCGCCGGGAAGGCGCCGCAGGTCTGCTACCGCATCTACCGCCACACGAGACCCCTCGCCGCCGGCAACCTGCACCAGGCGACGCTGCTGGACGAGGTGGGGCAGTTCTCGGCGTTCGACGAGCGGATGATCAAGCGGAAGTGGATGGGCGAGCAGATCAAGAGCATCCGCCTGCCCGACGCGACCGTCCCGCGCGTGGTCGTCCGGCCGGAGGCGGTGCTGCCGGTCGGCACCGGCGTGTACGTGCGGACCAGCGACCGGGCGGGCCGGTTCCACTACGCCGTCGTCTCGGCGATCGACGGGGTGGAGAACAGCCGCGGGCTCAACGCCGGCAACAGCCTCCCCCGGCCGCTGCTCGAGCGCGTCGCCCGCCCCGAGCCCGTGCTGCACCACACCGTCCCGGCCAAGTACGCCAAGGGGTTCCTGCGGCGCTGCTACCTGCTGTGGACGGACCCGCCGCTGAGCAACGTGCCGGGCTTCTGGCACCTGAACGTGATGTCGCCGCCGGCGAGGCCGGCCAGGCTGGTGCCGCTGAGCCTGCACGCCTTCTGGTGGTCCAGCGGGTGGGGCGAGGGCGCCGGGGCCTGGCGGGCCCGGGGCGACGCCGTGTGCCTGCTCATGGAGACCCCCTGGATCCTGCACAAGGGCATCCACGAGGGCACCGGCACCTACAAGGCCCTCACCCAGGGAATCGTCCAGGACTACTGGGTCCGCCGGCTGCGGAACGTGCTGCCCTGGGTGCGGCGTCAGTTCAGCGTCGACCCAGATCGCATGTACGTCACCAGCTCCGACTGGGCATGGCACCACGGCGACCTGTTCGCGGCCGTTCGCGAGAACCTGACCATGGATCCCAAGCGCAGCCCCACGGCCATCAAAGGTTCGCGCTACTGGGGCAGCCCGGCTCGCCCGGCCAAGACGGAATGGGGCATCAGCGCGTGGGACTACTACGACATCGCCTGGTACGTCCGGCAGCACCCGAAGATGGAGCTGCCGTTCATCTACTACACGCCCAACATGCACGAGGGCGACTTCGGGAGGATCGACAAGCCCAGGTTCTACCGCGCCATGCTCGACACCAGGCGGGCGTTCCTCGCCTCCTGGGGCGCGCGCATCGACGCTGGCTGGATCTACCAGCTCAAACGCTCCGATCCCCTGGCGGCGTTCTCCAACTGCTCGCTGGACAGCGACCCGGGCATCGGCATGGGCGACGGCGATCCGGACGGGCAGATCAACGGATACCTCCGGTTCGACCCGTCCACGGCCGTGGACTCGCCCGACCGGTGGGAGATGGACGTCTGGCTGGCGGGCCCAGACGCCCGCGGGCGGGGCGGCGCACCGGCCGAGGCCTGCACCGTGGACATCACCCCCCGCCGCTGCCGGGCCTTCAAGCCCGCCTGCGGTCAGAAGTTCAAGTGGACCAACACCCTCCTCCCGGCCCGAGCCCCCGCCCCGCCGCAGAAACCCCGCAAGCCCAAACCGCCCGAGGCGAAGCCGCAGGCGCCGGGCCCGCCGCTCACGCAGACCGGCCCGGCCGACGCCGACGAGCACGGGCTGGTGACGGCGAAGAAAGTCATCGTGACCAAGGGCAGGCATCGGATTATCATTCGCAGGCATACCCGCTGAGGAGTGACGGGCATGAAGATCAGGAGCTGGTGCGTCGCCGCGGGCGTCGTCGCGGCGTGGGCGGGGTGGGCCTCGGGCGGCATGGTCGTCCAGACCTGGGGCGTGGGGAAGCACGCCTCGCATCCGCGAGCGGTGAAGGTCGCCGAGGCCGGCGCCGGCGCCGTGATCGAGGCGGACCTGCGCAAGCTGCCGAAAGAGGCGAAAGTGTACCGGGCCCGGCTGTTCATGGAGCGTGAGCATGTGACGATCCCGCCGCGGAAGCGCGGCGAGCAGCCCAAGCCCATTCCCGACGACGCGCTGGTCGCCTGCGAGGTCTTCCCCTCCGGCCGGCCGGAGGGAAAGCGGCTGGAAATCGTCGCCCCCTGGTTCGACTGCCTGGACGCGACGGCGCCGGTGGCCCGCGCCGCCGGCGGGACGCTGAGCCTCTTCGTCAAGGGCCTGCCGGGATGGAAGAGGGACGCGACCCGGCTGGAGGTGGCCTACGAGGGCGACCCGCCGAAGGGGCTGCCGTCCGTCCAGTTCGCCGCGGCTTCCCATCGCCACGGGCAGACGTTCATCCTCTTCAAGGAGATCAAGGAC
>CAZNSB010000434.1:0-4631 GCA_964575155.1 uncultured Planctomycetaceae bacterium
ACGGCTTCGCCCTCCGCGTGCCCGTGCCGTGCGGGTCCATCACCGACCTCAGCGTCCTCCTCGGCAAGAAGACCAACGTCGAGGAGGTCAACGAGACCGTCCGCAAGGCCGCCAACGGGGCCATGAAGGGCATCGTCGAGTACGCCACCGACCCGATCGTCTCCACCGACATCATCGACAACCCCCACAGCGCCATCTTCGACTCCAACAACACCCTGGTCGTGGACGGGGACCTGGTCAAGGTCACCATGTGGTACGACAACGAGTGGGGCTACTCCAAGCGGACCGCCGACCTGATCGAGAAGCTCGCCGCCCTGTAGCCCGCGGGGCCCGGTCACTCCTCGGCCGGCTCGATGTGGACGATGACGGTCCGGACGCTGGGGCAGCAGTCGGTGACGCGGGCGCGGACGGTGGAGGCGATCTCGTGTCCCTGGCGGACGGTGAGGGCCGGGTCGACCTGGACGTGGATGTCCATCTCGACCATCCCCCCGAGCCGGCGGGCGCGGAAGGCGTGGAAGCTGCGGACGCCGGCGGTGCCTGCGACGGCGCTCTCGATGCGTTTCATCGTGGCCGACGAGGGGGCGCGGTCCATCAGCTCGGCGACGGCGTCGCGGAGGATCCGCCAGGCGAGAACCGCGAGGAAGGACCCCAGCACCAGGGCGGCGAGCCCGTCCATGAAGTTCCACTTGGCCCCGCCGACGGCGACCGCCGCCAGCCCGGCCGTCGCCGCCAGCGAACTGACGGCGTCGCTGCGGTGATGCCAGGCGTTGGCGACGACGCTCATGTCGCCCGCGCGCCGCCCCACGCGGACCGTCAGCCGGTACAGCACCTCCTTGAGGACCACCGACGCGACCGCCGCCGCCAGCGGGAGCATGGGGCGGACGGGGGGGGCGTGGGCGTGAAAGGCGTGGATGGCGCCGTAGGCGACGTACCCCGACGCCAGCAGCAGGATCGCCCCCAGCCCGGCCGTCACCAGCGTCATGGCCCGCCGGTGCCCGTAGCGGTGGTGGGTGTCCGCCGGCCGGGAGCTGATGCGAATCCCCGCGAGCACGGCCAGGTCGGTGGCCAGGTCGGACAGCGAGTGCAGCCCGTCGGCGAAGATGGTCTGGCTGTGACAGAAGACGCCGGCGGCCAGCTTGGCCGTCATGAGCAGGAGGTTCACGCCCAGCCCCAATGCGGTCACGCCGGCCGCCGTCCGGACCAGGTCGAGTTTCCTGCCTTCACGAGCCATCAGAGACGCCGGTCATCATAACCGGCGGGGCGGGGCAATTCCCGCCGCGCCCGCCGGTCAGAAACGCACGTTGAAGCCGTCGAACCGCCCGGTGGGCTCGCCGAGCTGCTGGGCGGTCCGGCGAATGTACCCGCGCATCCGCTCCTGCACGTCGGCGAGGAAGGCATCGAGGGCGTGGGGGGAGCCCTCCGCGACGACCTCCACTCTGCCGTCGGGGAGGTTGCGGACGTACCCGGCGACGTCGTGGCCTCCGGCGGCGCGGAGGGTGGCGTAGCGAAACCCCACGCCCTGCACGGTGCCGGAGAAGTGAACGACGCGCCGCTGGGCACCCATGGCGTCAGCTCCCGCGGCGGTTCTCCCGCCGGCGGCGCCGAGCCCCCCGCCGCGACCGGGCAAGCAGCCCCACCACGCCCGCCGCCAGCACCACCCCGCAGGCCGGCTCCGGAATCGCCGGCGTCTCCGCCATGTACATGGATACCCCGCCGTCGTACCCGTCGTCATAGCCGAAGGCGTCCAGCTCCGGAAAATACTCCAGGCCGAGGATCGGCGTCTCGCCGAAGCAGACCTCGGCGCCCAATCCCTCGGCGTCGGGGGGGACGTAGGCCCGCCCGGCGAACTGGACGTCCACCTCGAAGACCTCCCCGACGAGGACGGGGATGCGGAAGATCACCTCCAGCCCGGTCAGGTCGATGTACGCCAGCCCGTCCTCGTTGCAGATATCGGCGGCCTTGGCCAGCGCGTCGGCGGTCCTCATGTCGCCCAGCACCAGCGCCTGGGCCCAAACCCCGTCGATCTCGCCGGCGCCGTCGAGGCCGAGCAGGTTGACGGAGCCCCCGAAGCAGGCCTGATCGCCGCCTGCGAGCTTCTTGACGACGCTGACGACCAGGTTGGCGGCCAGCCCGTCGGCGTTGAGGGGGCTCTCGCCGGATTCACGGAAGACCTGGAGGCGGCCCTCGAAGGTGAGCGTGCCCTTGGCGTCGACGGGCGTTCCGGCGGGCAGGGCGACGGCGGAAGGGTCGATCTGGAAGGTCTTGGCCTTGGTGAGTATGCCCGTGCCGATCAGGGCCTCCTCGTTATAGGCGCCGAAGGCCATGGCGTGGATGCGGTTGCGGACCTTGTCGTAGTCCTGGTCGTAATACGAGCGGGCCAGCCCCATCACGTCCACCAGCGACCCCGTGCCGGTGTGCCGCAGCGACGCCGCCACCGGAAGCTGCTCGTAGCCCTCGGCGTCGGCGGCGTCGAGGTAGCTCTTCCCGCCGTAGTCGATGCCGGCGATCACGTCGGTGTCGTGGGCGAGGCAGCCCGGGGGCAGGGCGGGGACCGCCGGCGAGGCCGGCAGGGCCATGTGGGCGATCGCGCCGACTTGCGGCAGGGGCTGCCGCAGCACGCCGAACAGGTTCCCGCCGTCGACGGCCAGGTCCCCCAGCGGGTGCTCCATCCCGCTGAACTCCGGGGGGAGGGCGTAGGTGGCGACCTTCATGCCGCCCCTGTCGTACTTGGCGACGTAGGCCAATCCCGTGGCGAGGTCGTTGTGGCTGACGTAGAAGTGCGAGCCGTCCCAGGTCAACCCCTCGGGGTAGGGGTCCACGCGGAGATCGTTGACACGCTGGCGGGTGGCCGGGTCGATCGCGTACAGGTGCCCGGTGTCCGGGGCGTAGTGCGACTGCCAGAGGTACTGCCCGTCGTAGGCGAGCCCCTTGGCGCGGATGAGCGGCTCGGGGCCCTGGAAGTCGTACACGTCCGCCACAGTCCAGCCCGGACCGGTCCCGCTGCTGAGGTGGGCGATGCCGAAGGTGCCGGGCGCGTAGGACGTGAGGAACCCCGTGTCCGCCGGGCCGTACGCCGCCCCGGTCGGCGGGGAAATGGGGTACTCGGTGCCTAGAACCGGGTTGCTCTCGATGACGGTGCCGTCCAGGGGGCTGACCTGGTGGACGGTCAACTGCTCGCCGTAGGCACCCGTGGTGATGTCCCCCGTCCAGAGGGCGTCCTGGTAATAGGTCAGCCCGCCGATGCCGTTCACGTTGGGCCCGGACAGGACCAGCATGTTGGCAAGGGTCAGCTCCCCGTCGTCAACTACGCCGGTGGCCAGGGTGCCGGCTGCCGCAAGCAGGAGAGCCGGACCCGTCACCCAGACGAGCCTGTGACCCAAACGCATGACGCTCTCCTTTCGGCCTCTTGCAGAACCGGCCCGGACAGGCACCGGGCGCACGGGCGCCGAAATCGAAAACTCGTTGCCCAGCTACACATCGGCCGGACCCGCCTGCGCCCTTCAGCCAGGCCGCATGATTATACCACGGCCAGGACAAGCCGCAAACGCCCGGGAATTTGAAGAAGCCCTCCGGCCTCCGGGCGGGCCGACCCGGCGGCTTGGGCGGGCAAGGCCGGGGCTTTCAACTTCCCCCCCCGCGCCCTACACTCTCTGCCATGTCCCTGAAATACCGGCTGATCGTCCTGACGGTCGCGGTGTTCGGCGTGACCTTCGGGGTGGGGACGCTGCTGGGCACCCGGGGCGCCCGGCGGCTGGCGGAGAGGCAGTTGAGCCTCCGGCTGGCGCGTTCGGCAGGGGCGCTGGCCGGCAGCGGCGCGCCGCTCAACGACGACGTCCTGACGCGTCTGGCTCCGCTGCTCGACGCTGAGCTGATGGTCATCGAGATCGGCAAAGACGGCGCCGCGGGGCGACTCCATCACAGCAGCGGCGACCTGCCCTGGGACGGGCTGGCCAACTGCCACCTCGCCAGGGCCGTCTGGTCGAGCACGCTCGACGCCGGCGGACGGGCATACTTCTTCGGCGAGGGCGTCAAGGTCGACCCCGCCGGGGGGAGGGTGAGGATCCTGGCCCTGGCCGATGAACGCGCCGCCCGCCAGGCGACCGGACCCATCCTCAGGGCGTACCTGCTGATCCTGGGCGCCACCAGCGTGCTCCTGGCCATCGGCATGTACGTCGTGGGGTTCGCCCTCGTCCGCCGGATCAACCGCCTCAGCCGGACCATCGACGAAACCCTCTCCGAGGACGCCGTCGCCGGCCAGCGCCGCGGCGACGAGCTCAAGCGGCTGGCGTCGGCGTTCGACGACCTTCGGCGGCGGCTGGACCGCAGCCGGCAGCGCCTCGCCCGCCAGCAGCGGCTGGCGACGACGGGGAAGCTGGCCTCCTCCATCGCCCACGAGGTCCGCAACCCGCTCCAGGCGATCCGGCTGGCGGTGCAGATGCTGGGCGAGGGGCTTGGCCCCGACGACCGCCGGGGCATCGACATGATCCTGAACGAGATCGACCGGCTGGCCCTGCTGACAGACGAGCTGCTGGTGCTGGCGGGCAAGGACACGCTCCGCCCCGAGCCGCTGGACCTGCCCGGGCAGCTCCGGGAGACCTGCCGGCTGCTGGCCGGGCAGCTCGAGCAGCGCG
>CAZNSB010000435.1:0-4582 GCA_964575155.1 uncultured Planctomycetaceae bacterium
CTGGCGGTCCGGGGCGGACGCCCACGCGCCCCCGGCGAGCGTCTTCGTGCCGCGCGGCCAGCCGCCGGTCCTCCTGCTGCCGGAGGCCCGTGCGGAACTGGCCGGGCACACCTGGATCCGCGACGTCCGCGTCTTCGCCGAAGGCGCCGACCTCGGCGCCGTCGTCCGCCGGCTCCTGGACGACCTCGGGCCGGTGCAGGGCAAGGTCGCCCTCGGGGGGCGCGTCAGCGGTCCCGTCGCGGCGGGCCTCAGGTCACCGGCGGGCGGCGCGGAGCTGTGTGAGGCCGCGGGGCTGATGGACGCCCTGCGGATGATCAAGAACCCGCAGGAGGTGGAGCTTCTCCGCCGCGTCGCCCGGCTGACCGACGAGGCGTTCGAGGCCGTGATCCCCCGCATCCGGGAGGGGGTCACCCAGGGCGAGCTTGAGGGGGAGGTCGAGCTTCAGGGAAGACGGCTCGGCGCGGCGGGCGTTTCGTTCCCGCCGGCGGTGATCTTCACGAAGTCCGGCTGCGAGCCGGCCCCGGAGCCGTTCGTCTACCCGCGGGAGGAGCCGCTGGTGGCCGGCACGTCCATCGCATTCGACATGGGCTTCGTGAAGGACGGCTACTGCTCGGACTTCGGGCGCAGCCTGTACTTCGGCACCGCCCCGCCGCACGCCAGAGGCGCATACCAGGCCCTCCAGCGGAGCGTCGTGGAGGCCGTCGAGAAGATGCGCGACGGCGGCATGCGGCTGTGCGACCTGTTCGGCACCGTCGAGGCGACGCTGGACCGCCTGGGCTACGGCGACTTCCTGAGGGCGCGCCTGCCGGAGCGGGTCCTCGGGCACAACATCGGCATCGATGTCCACGAGGACCCGTGGCTGCGGCCGGAGTCCGCCCAGCCGCTTCGGGCGAACATGGTGATGGCCCTGGAGCCCAAGCTCTGGCACTCCGGCGAGTACTACCTGCGTGTCGAGGACATTGTGCTTGTGGGGGAGGACCGCTGCGAGTTTCTGACGAGCTTCGACAGGGCGATCTTCGAGCTGTAGCCCTCGCCGGCCCCCGCTTCCCGGGCTCCGAACGTCATCCACACAACAGGCAACGGCCTCGGGCGTCCCGCGGACATCATGCCGTACTCTCCACAGGCGTGCGGCTGTGTGGGATAACGGTGCCATGACATGGGTCGCGAGGGTTCTGGCGCCCCGGTGGCCAGGGCGCCCCGGTGCCCTGGCTCGGGTCAAGCCGATGCGTGGCCGTGTGCCGGGGCACTGGCCGGACCGGCGCAGCCCCCGGCTGACGGGTCTTTCATGGTCGAACTGGAGCGTGGGCCAGATGCCCCTGCCCCAGAAGCGTGGCCCGAAGCCGAAGCGGAAGCGGAGTTAAACATGGCGTCCGCTGAATCTCTTGAGCCTCGACCGACCCCTCGGGCGCGTGTCGATGGTCTTCGGTGGATATGCCAGCCCACCGCACGCAACGGCATTTCCGGTGATGATCCCGCTTGACGCTCGGCGCCGCGGGCGCGACAATACTCATCACGTTACGAAATGGCGCGCCCTCTGCGCCAAGGGGTACGTTCAACGGGCTCCCGCGCCGACTCGGCGGCCAAACGCCAACGTGCGGCAAAGGGAGCGGACCGATATAGAGAAGCGTGAGAAGTCTTGGCCAACAAGATAACGTGGTGCTGGCTTCGGAAATAGGTGACTGTCCCTATTTTCCCCGGTTTTTCGGCGTGGGACTACCGGCCGCTCATGAGGGAACTGGCGCGCCAGGTAGGCACGAAGATCGGGCAAGCCGACGGGGTGATCGTGTTCGACCCGTCGGGGTTTCAGAAGAAAGGCAGCAACTCGGTCGGCGTGACGCGGCAGTGGCTGGGGCGCCTCGGGAAGGTGGACAACGGCCAGGTAGGCATATACATGGGCTATGCCTCGCGTCAGGAGCACGCGCTGGTGGATATGCGATTGTATCTTCCGAAGCAGTGGGCCAAGGACAAGGTCCGACGAAAAGCCTGTAGCGTACCGAAGGAGATCTGCTTCCGCACGCGGCACGAATTGGCATTGGAGATGCTGGCGGACAAGGGCGATTTTCTGCCGCACGCGTGGATTGCCGGCGACGACGAAATGGGCCGTTCGACGTGGTTTCGCAGGAAGTTGCGCGCCTCGAATGAGTTGTACCTTCTGGCCGTGCCGTCGAACACCAACATCCGTGACTTGGACGGGCAATGCCCACCGTACCGGGGCCGGGGACCCAGACCGAAGCCCCCTTTCCAGCGCGTGGATCGATGGTGCGCATCGCTTCGGGAAGATGCATGGACCCGGGTGGACGTGCGCGATGGCGAGAAGGGGCCACTGGTCGTGGAGATCGTCAAGGCCCGGGTCGTGGCCCGGACCGAACGGAGCCGCACCGATGCGGCAGAGGAACTTCTGGTGGTGACGCGATCGCCTGGCGAGGACGGCAAGGTGAAGCACGACTATTATCTGTCGGATGCGAATCCACAGACGCCGCTGGAAGAACTCGCACGCGTGGCCAAGGCGGAACACCACATCGAGGAGTGCATTCAGCGCGCCAAGAGCGAGGCGGGACTGGCAGATTACGAAGTTCGCAGTTGGCCAGGGTGGCATCACCATCAGGCTCTCTCGCTCATCGCCACGTGGTTCCTGACTCAGGAAGCCAGGCGGGGGGAAAAAGTGGGCACCAGCGATCACGGTTCCGCAGGTCGCCGAAGGGCTGGCGATGCTGTTGCACGAAGCCTGCCGCTGCGGCAGCCCCGAGCGCATCGCACGAGAACGAACCCGTCGTCTGGAGCGCAACGAAGAAGCACGGTACTATCACTGGAAGAAACACAATCACTTGCCACCACTACGCGTTAACCAACGAAGATGAAAGTGAGACAGTGGAACTATGACGGATGTCAACATCACACTGACACGTGCAGAGGCGGTGGTGTTGTTCGAGTGGCTATCGAAGATTGATGCGATGGAGTCGCCGCCGTTTGGAGACCCATCCGAACAGACGGTTGTCTGGCGGGCGCATGGTCAACTCGAATCGCTCCTGAAGGAGCCGTTCGCATCCAACTACGCTGAAGTCTTGCGGCAAGCACGGCAGGAAGTCCAGGCAGGTGGTGAGTAACTAGAAAACGGGGACAGGCACCGATTATCTGGTGCCTGATGGGTGCCGGTTCCTCATGGCACTTCCTTAAGCTGCATGGTCTCGCCTCCATTCCTGTCGGGCTGTCTTCAGACGCAGGTAGTTTCTGACGTGTCGCCGTGCGGCTTGCGGCTCGATGGGGCCGGGGGGCCGAGAGACAGAAGACCGAGAAGAAACGGGCTGGCCGGGGCTGAACGCTTGAAGAAGGCAGTAGGCAATAGGCAGTAGGCAGTAGGGGAAGACCGGAGTACCGGAATACCGGGATACCGGCGGGGCGGCCGGGAGGGCGAAACACGGAACACGGGGAAGAAACGCGCTGGAAGGGGGGTGAAGGGGAGGTAGAATCGTCGAAGAGGCCCGCGGCGGTCGTGGGCCGGAGCTTGTCTGAGGGCGCCGGTTGAGGGCTATGGGATCGCAAAGCGGCCCTGCTTCGGTCGGCGGATGTGGCTCGGCCGGGTGCGTGCGGATGGAGGGGAAGGACACAAGACATGGTGAGGCATTACGCGAAGGAGAGCGGCCTGATGCGGGTGGGGCTGATCGCGGGGATTCTCGCTGTGGCGGCTGCGGCCGTTCCCGGCACCCGCGCGGCGGCGGCCAAACCGGTCAAGGGCCCCGACACGGGGGCCGCGTGGCAGTCGCTGTTCAACGGGAGGGACCTGGCCCACTGGATCGTCAAGTGCAAGCCCAAGGACCGCGAGCGGACGTTCTGGTCGGTCCGCGACGGGGCCATCCTGGCCGACTCGCTGGAGGCCAAGGGCCACGACTACGTCTGGCTGTACTCCCGGAAGGAGTATGGCGACTTCATTCTCCGCCTGCGGTTCCGCGTTTCGCGGAAGAGCAAGGGCAACAGCGGCGTGCAGATCCGCAGCCGCCACGACGAGAAGACCGGCTGGCTTGACGGGCCGCAGGTGGACATCCACCCCGCCGGGCCGTGGCGCACCGGCATGGTCTGGGACGAGACCCGCGGCTCGAAGCGCTGGCTGTTCCCCAAGGTGCCCAAGGGCAAGTGGGTCAACACCGCCATGGCGCCGAAGGGCCTTCTCTTCCACTACGCCGAGGACGGCGAGAGGTGGAACGAGCTGGAGATCATCGCCCTGGGGACCGCCCTTCGTGCGGCGCTGAACGGGCTGGAGGTGATGAAATGGGACGGGCGCGGCGTTCTCGACGACGAGACCCACCGCAAGCGGCGCGTCGGCATGACCGGCCACATCGCCCTCCAGATCCACCGCGGCGATCGCCTGCGGATCCAGTTCAAGGACATCCGCATTCTCGCGGGAAGCGAGAGCGTCGCCGGGGAGCTGAAGCGCCGCGCGGCGGATCGCCCTGCCCGGCCGGGGAAGGACAGCCCCCGGAAGGCGCCGTAGCGCCGGAGACCATTCGCGCTTTGCGGGTCCGTCGCCCGGCAGATGGGACGGTCCCGGGTTGCCCGTTGATCCGTTGATTCGTTAACTCGGTAACTG
>CAZNSB010000436.1:0-4575 GCA_964575155.1 uncultured Planctomycetaceae bacterium
GCCTCGGAAAGGCCGACGCCCTCCTCGACCCTCTCGCGGACCCTGACCAGCACGTCGCGCCACGGGCCGGGCTTGTTCTGCTTCTCCAGCGCCCCCAGGGCCTCCACGATCGGCGTGCCCGACGCCACCAGCACGTGCAACTGACGCGTGAAGACCGCCAGGTGCTTCAGCCGCCGGCCGCTGCTCATCCGCCGGCGCTTGCGCTTCGCCCCGGCGGGCCCGGCCGCCCGGCCGCCCGGCGCCTGAGTGATCTCGGTGGCGAAGAGCCCCTGGCGGCGCAGGGTTTCGGCCGCCTCGGCGGAGCTGGGGGCCTCGATCGTATCCGCCACCGACCGCCCCGCGCTGTCGAATGCACGATACGCCAGCTTCATGCCGCACGCTCCTGTTGGCCGGGGCCGCCGACTCGGGTCTCAATCCGCGCCGGCGGCCACGGGCGCCTTCGCCGGCGGCGGCTTCTCTTCGGTTACTTCTTCGCTGTGCGTCACCCGCAGGACCTCCTCCAGGGAGGTCTTGTTCTCCAGGGCCAGGAAGACGCCCTCCTCGCGAAGGCTCAGCCCGCCCTCCTGGCGGAACTTCTCCCGCAGCTCGTGGGAGGGGGCCCCGTGATGGATCATCCGCCGCAGCGCCGGCGTGACCTCCATGACCTCGTAGACGCCGATCCGCCCCTGGAAGCCGCTGTCGTGGCACTGCCGGCACCCCGCCCCGTGCCGGAACGACCGCCCCGCCTTGTCTTCCAGCCCGGCGTCGACCAGCACGTGCTCGGCGGGATAGTACTTCGTCGCGCAGCCCGAGCAGATGGTCCTGGCCAGACGCTGGGCGACGACGCCGTTGAGGGCGCTGGAGAGCAGGTACGGCTCGAGGCCCATGTCCAGGAGCCTGGCCACGGCCCCGGGGGCGTCGTTGGTGTGAAGGGTCGCCAGGACCAGGTGCCCGGTGAGGGCGGCCTGGACGGCGACGCGGCAGGTTTCCTCGTCTCGAATCTCTCCGACCATGATGACGTCGGGGTCCTGACGGAGGATGCTGCGCAGGGCCCGGGCGAACGTCAGTCCGACGGAGTGCTGGACCTGGATCTGGTTGATCAGGTCCAGTTGGTACTCGACGGGGTCCTCGACGGTGAGGATGTTGCGCTCCGGGCTGCGCAGCAGGTCCAGGGCCGAGTACAGCGTGGTCGTCTTGCCGCTGCCCGTCGGACCCGTCACCAGCACCAGCCCGTACGGCTGGCGGAGAACCCGAAGGAACGCCGCAAGCGTCTCGGAGCGGAAGCCCAGGTCCTCCATGCGCACGTGGAGGTTGGACTTGTCCAGCAGCCGGATCACCAGCTTCTCCCCCAGCAGGGTGGGCATGGAGGAGACCCGCAGGTCGATGTCCCGCCCCTCGGCGACGATGCGCACCCGCCCCTCCTGCGGCAGCCGCTTCTCCGCGATGTCCATCTTCCCGATCACCTTCACGCGGGAGACGATGGCCGCGTGCATGCCCGCCGGGGGCTTCATCAGGTCGCGGAGCACGCCGTCGATGCGGTACCGGATGCGGGTGCCGTTGCGGGTGGGCTCGATGTGGATGTCGCTGGAGCGGTCCTTGACGGCCGTCAGCAAGGCGATGTTGACCAGGTTGATGATGGGGCTGCCCGCGACCATCGTGTCCAGATCGGTCGTCGGGCCGTCGTCCACCGCCTCCCTCTCCACCACCTCCACGTCGGACTCCGCCAGGGAGGTCAGGAAGGCGTCCACGTCCACGTCGCCGCTGGCGTACTTCTTGACAAACTCCAGGATGTTGGCCTCCAGGGCCAGCACCGGGCGGATCCGGCAACTGGTGAGCTGCCGGAGGCGGTCGATCGTCGGCAGGAACTGGGGTTCGGCCATAGCCACGGTCAGGGAATCGTGCACCTTGAACATGGGGATGACCTTGAGCCGCTCCGCCTCTTCCTGGCCGATGAGCTTCAGCAAGCCCGGGTCGATCAGCCCGTGCCGGAGGTGGCACCCGGGGACTCCCAGACACCGCGCCAGCGAGCGGACCAGGACGGCGGGGCTGATGACGTCCTGCTCGACCAGCAGCTCGCCGAGCATTCGTCCGGAGCTTTTCTGCTGGGCGAGTGCGTGGCTGAGCTGCTCGGCCGAGAGGATGCCCTCCTCCAGGAGCACCTGCCCCAGGCGCGTTTTACGGTTCTCATCCGTCACAAAAAGCTCCTCGACCCGGCGTTGACGTCCTCATAGAACTCGAAGAGCGAGTCCAGCCCGGTCAGGTCGAGCACCTCTCTCACGGTCTCGCCGATGCCGCAGAGCTTCAGGGTCCGCCCGCTCTGGGACAGCTCGCCGGCGGATTCGGCAAGCACTTCGAGCCCCCGGCTGTCGACGAAGGGGATTCCGGCGGCGTCGACGACGAAGCGGCCGAGGCTGCTGCTGAAGGCCTCCCTCAGGCGGCTCTTGAAGTCTTCGGCGTCGTCGCCGACCAGGGGCCCCGTGGGCTTCAGCACCGTCACTGCGCCATGACTCTCCTGCTCGATCTCCATGACTCCTTACGCAGCCTCCGCCTGGGTCGGCAACGTCAGCGTGAAGGTGCTCCCGTGGTCGACCTCCGAGTCCACGGTGATGTCCCCGCCGTGCAGGCGGATGACTTCCCGCGCCAGGGCCAGCCCCAGACCGGAGCCCGTGATCTTGGCCACCCGGCGGTCCTTGGCCCGGTAGAACTTTTCGAAGATCCGCTCGCGGTCGGCCTCGCCGATGCCGATGCCGGTGTCCTTCACGTCGACGACCACCCGGCCGTCGTCTGCCGTCGCTGCCAACGTGACCTTTCCCCCGGAGGGGGTGTACTTCAGGGCGTTGCCGAGAAGGTTGTGGATGGCCAGGGCGATCTTCTCGCGGTCGCCCTGGATGACCGGGAGCTTCGGAGGCAGACTGAAGGCCAGCTCGATCTGCTTTTCCCCGGCCTGGGCCTGGTAGTCCGCCTCCAGCTCGGCGAACAGGGCGTCCAGGCGAACGTCGTCCTTCTTGATCTTGAGGGACCCGGCCTCGATCTCGGCGACGGAGAGGATGTCGCCGACCATGTGCTCCAGCCGCCGGGTTTCCTGGTTGATCACGTTGAGGCAGTTGGCGCGGAGGGCGGCGTCGTCCTCGCCGTCGTCGATGGCGGTCTCGACGTACAGGCGGATGTTGGTCAGGGGGGTGCGCAGCTCGTGGGTGGCCTGGGCGACGAAGGCGTTGCGGGCCTCTTCGGCCACCCGCTGCTGGGTGACGTCCTCGATCAGGACCATGGCGGCGGCGAAGTCCTCCCGCCGCACCGGGCGGACGCTGATCCGAAGCACCACCGCGCCGGTCTCCCCGCTGCGCTGGATCTCCAACGACGCCCGGCGGCGAATGGCCCCGCAGGCGACCGCCCGGACCGTCGAGAGCACTTCCTCCTCGAGGATCAGCTCGGAGACCTCCGTGCCGACCATCGTCTCCCGATCGGCCCGAAGGAACACGGCGGCCGCCCCGTTGGCGTACTTGACCCTCATCTGCCCGTCCACCAGCAGCAGGCCCTGGCTCATGGCGTCGCAGGCGGCGCCCAAGTCGCCGCTGGCCTCGCGACCGGCCCCCAGCGTCTCCTTGGCGCGGTCGGCCACCACGCGCTTCTGGAGGGCCTCCTTCTCGGAGAGGATCTCGTTCCACGCCTTGGCCTCGGCCCCCAGCTCCACGCTGACCGCCAGGGCGTCCCGGGTCTTCTCCCCGCCCCCCGCCGCCAGAAGCGCCTCCCGGATCGCCCCGATCGCCCGCAGCCGCGAACGCATGTTCCGGTACACCAGCAGCAGCGCAAGCAGACCCGCCACGCCGATCGCGCCGATGCCCGTCTGCGCCTCCCAGCACGCCCAGAACGGATACCAGACCTCCGCGGCGATCTCCAGGCGCCCCCCGCCCCGCCCCGGCACCGCCAGCGGGTACGTCAGCGTGATCAGCCCCTCATGCAGCGTATCCCCCGGGGGCTTCGCCGAGCCCTTCGCCCATTTTGCCGGCAGCCCCTGGAGCGTGATCTTCAGCGGGTCGGCATCGGCGGCGATCCGCCCGTCGGTGAGGACGATGCGGCAGCGCTTCAGCTCGTAGTCTCGGCTGGCGTCCAGGACGAGGCGTCGCAGCGACGTCAGCTCCCCGGCCGACAGCATGCTCTCGGCGCCGCCCGCGAGAAGCCCCCCGACCGCACGCACCTGGTTTGCGCGCCCGTTCTCCAAGGCCGTCCGCAGCGCGGCGGCGTTCCACACGGCCGTCGCGGCGACCACAGACAACAAAATCCCCGCCAAGGCGATGCCGGTGAAGAAGATGGCACTCTCCCCATGCAGGATCAGACGGAGCCCCGAGGAGGGACGCTCCGCGACGCCGTTTTCGCGTTCCATGGTTCCTTCCTATCCGTTGTTAGAGAGCCTCACATAGTTCATCGGCCGTCTGGCCCATGGCTTGATTCAGACGCAGCCCAAAGCCCGCGTTTTCCGGCTGCTCCGGTCGCCCCCGCCGGGCGAGCCCGTCGCCTCCGGGCGGATCGTCGCCGGCGGCGGGCGGCGAACGGCCCGCGGGCAGGCGACGCTACCGGTTCCATGGGAATCACTTGGGG
>CAZNSB010000437.1:0-4562 GCA_964575155.1 uncultured Planctomycetaceae bacterium
ACGGAGACACCTTAACCCTCCCTGATTTCTGTCTAGACAACGGGGAGCACCTCAGGTCCAGGCTTGCCCCGTCCACTACGTCGAACGCGGGCAGGGAGAACTTCCTGTTCTTGCCCAACATCCTGGACGAATAGGGGTGCATGAGCAGGAATCCGAACCCGGCCTTGGGGTCGTTGGTCCTGAACATCTCCAGCAGCCTGCTTGCGACTGCTTCGGAGGGGACCCGATGGAAGACGTAAGGGCCGCTCAGATGGTTCACCATTGCGTCAGGGCAATCATCGGAAAGCAGCCAGTACGGGATGTGGACAGTTAGATAATGCGGCGGCATCGCTCACCTGTCTTTCTTCGGGCCGCCCCGGCCGTCCCGCCAGACAGGTGAACGGCCGAACGGCCGGGGGGCTCGCCCGCCCGTCGGCGGGCTCCCCGTTCAGGCCCTATTCTAGGGGCCTGACTTACCAGCCATCTTCTTCAACTGCCTCCTCGCTTCTTCCGCGGCCTTCGTGCGCGGATACTGGCGGATGATCGACTCCAGTATGTCTTTGGCCTTCCCGACCACACCAGCGGCTTTGTAGGTGCGTGCCACTCTCAGCCTCGCTTCAGCCAGCGCTTCCGGTGCGGTGACTGGCTCATGGCGAGGCCGCGGCGCTGCCACTTCCGTCTTCGGCCTCGGCACATTGCGGACCTTGTATTCCCCACCCGTCTCCTGAGCGATCCTTCGCATGAGCCCGACCGCCTCAGCTCCCCGGGTCCCGCCGCCTTCTCCATATTGAATGGTGAATATCTTCACTTGTTTGTCCCTGTTCAGTTGGCGAACATGCTTAAGAACGTGCCTACCACTCGCTAGATAGCCGTCGCTGAAGAAAAAGATCGCCTTCGTGCCCGGCCGAGTGCCGAGAACCTGGAATGAGCGCGTCAGCGCGGTCAGAACCCCGTCTTTGTCGGGAGGGTTCCCACCAGTTTGCAGACTCCTGCTGAACTTCACCGCTGCGAGTTTGTTCCTTTCCATCCCCCGGACGAGTCTACGGGGCGTGTTCTCTACCAGCTCGCATCCAGCGATAGAGACTATGTGAAATGACTGTGTTGCTCTTAGCTTGAACATGCTGCGCAGCATGTCCGACTGGGCGACATAACAGACCACCAGCATCGATCCGGTCGAATCGAGCAAGTACACGACATTGTCGAAGGGCACAAGGCGTTTCTTGCCGGGCTGATCCTTGGTTTGGCCGCCCGCCCCCTTTGCCAACAGAAGCTTGGCCAACTCTTGTTGCCCGGACAGGATTGCCCAGTACAGCGGCTTCATGCCGCTGCTGTCCTCCGCATGCACATCGGCTCCCTCGGTCAGAAGAATGCTTGCCGCTTCCTCGCCACCGTACTTGACTGCCATGTGCAGTGCCGTACGGCGATTCTTGTCCCTGGTGTTAACGCGAGCGCCCTTGTTCAGCAGTAGCCTCACAATCCGCCGGCGCATTGTGAGGTGCAGGGGCGCACTGCCGTCTGAGTCCTTGGCATTCACATCCGCGCCATTGGCAACAAGAAGCTCAGCTACGTCCTCATGTCCTCCTGTGATCGCCCTGTGCAGCGGTGTCCTGCCGGCGTCATCCTTAGCCTCAACATGCGCACCGTTCTTGAGCAGAAGTTCCGCCATTCTCCTTGACGGCGCCTCATGCAGCGGTGACTCGCCGTGCCGGCCTCTGGCATTTGCGTCCATGCCCCGGTGCAGCAGCGCTTGTACTGGGCTCAAGTCATCTCTTCCGACAGCATCAAGAAGGACCTGGGCTGCCCTCGCCTCTGCCTCGCGAACAACGATGGCGTCTACCCAGTCGGCGGCCCCCAGTTTCTGTCCGAGCGTCTTGAAGTCAGCAGCAGTTCCCCTCACCAAACCACACGAACAAGCTTCGCGTGCCGTCAATGTGAGAATGCGCCCCTTGGCCTTAAGAGTGTCTCCTTTCCCGTCTCTCTCAAAGACGATACGTTTGCCGTGTTTCCGCATGGTCAGAGCAAAGCCCGGGTCGGCCATGGCCTCGGCCAGCAGACTGGGGTGGCGACCAGAATCAGCGGCTTTGCGACAAACAGCTCGCCAAACTGATTGAAATTTCTCTGCCACATCCCGTGGCAGGACCATCGGCCTGCCCGTCTTGTCGCCCAGGTAGGACGTAGCCGCGCCAATTGTGGCCGTTTCGGTAACGTAGATTTCAGGACAAGCAAGAGCGATGGGAACTCCGGCCGACAAACCTTTCCGCACCAAGGCAACGAACCGCAATCCCTTGGATTCGATCATTAGGTCCACGATCTTCTCCGCGTCCATCACCGCCCCGCCGGGCGTGTCGATCTCGAGCACTATTACTGTCGGCTTCAACGAGGTCGCCCTGGCCAAGTGGGCCTTCATGTCTTCTGCACTGAAGTCCCTCCCGATCACGCCCTTCACACGAATCCGCAGGTACGTTGTCGGCTTAGCCTTTGCCGGGCCGCTCGCCGGACTGCTCTTGGGATCAGCCCCTCGCATCACTTGGGGCTCCGACAGGCCGAATGCCACCGCTAGCCAGAGGAAAATGGTGAGCCGCCGCTTCATCGCACGTTCCTTTCCCCGGAGCACATGGACCGGTCCATCTATTCTACCCGCGCTGCTTGACAACCCCAAGGCCAGACGGGACGGCAACGTCTCGGCCTCGAATGGAGCCGCCTCGAACCACGTGGACGCGTGCGGCGACTTCGGGACGGCTGAGGCGCCGGCCTTCATTACAGCGCCTTGGGAATGGGGCAACGGGCTCGCCTTCCTTTGCGCGGTCCGCGGGCCCGCCCGGCAGGATCAGCGCCGGGGGAAGGATCGGCGTGACCGTCTCAGATGGGTCCGGGCAGCAGGACGGCCAGGCTGGGGCCTGCCAGCAGGTCGAGGCAATCTTCCAGGTCGAGCGGCTCCATGTCCGGGGAGTTGCCGGCGGGTGTGCGCACGAAGAAGGCCGCCACGTGGGCGGCGTTCCGGGGGTCTACGGGCAACGCTCAGGCGGGCTGTAGCTCGTCGGCAGGTATCGTCCGCTTCTCCGACGGGTACTCCATCGCGGCGGCATACGCTTTGCGACGGCCCAGAGTCGGCGGGCCTTCCTCGTACGCCGCCAGCAGCAGCAGGGCGATGGATATGCTCTTGACGCCGTGGGTGTCGGTTTGCGATTCAACCGACAACCCGTCCACACCGAGTTTCCTGATAATCGCAGCCACACCCTTGATCTGGAATCCGACGGGGCGGTTGTCCACAGCCGAGTTGTACACGGTCAGCAGCGCGTCAATCCTGTCGGCGACGGTGGCTTCGTCGGCCATCTTGTAGACAATGCAGTCGCCGTCAGGGTTGTACCAAGGCTCGGCCTTGAAGGTCGGCGATCCTTCCATCATGCCTGCGAGGAAATGCTCTTCCATGTCAACCCTCTGTATCGCGTCTGCCAGTTGACCGGGCACAGCGGGTCGTCGGGGGCGGCGTACTCCGCCCGGCACTCGTAGACCCGCATGTTCGGATTCAGGTAGACGGCGAAAACCTTGTCTTTCGGAAAGGGCACCACGATCCTTTCCCTGATGTACCACTGGACGGGCCGGCCCGTGTAGCACCACCCGCCTTCGTTAAACTCCCGCACGCCGAAGAAGACTCGCTCCGTGTTCTCCAGTACGTACTTGGCGGCGCGAAGGTTTTCGTAATCGACCGGCGAGTACTTGAACAGGCGCAGCGTGTAGTCGCCGGGAAAGATCGCATCGACCTTCGGCCCGGTCGGGTTACTTGGGTCGATGGTCTTGCACGGGTAGTCGGCCGCCAAGGTATCTTCCTCAACCCATTGTAGCAGACCAAGACGGCCCAAGGAATACATCGGCCAAGGCCGGCCTGCAACTGAAATTATGCCGACGCCGCGGCCGTTTCAGATGGGTCCGGGCAGCAGGACCGCCAGGCTGGGGCCTGCCAGCAGGTCGAGGCAATCTTCCAGGTCCAGCGTCTCCTGGCGGTGGCCGCGGGCGATGGTGGCGGGCGGGGGAAGGGCCTCGGCGGCGGCGGTTCGCGTCGCCGGGCGGGAAAACAAAGGGGTCGGGAGTCTTTTTCGCGCCCGGTCCACAAAGGACTTAGCAACAAAGACTCCCGACCCCTTTTCGCAAAGGACTTGTCGCGAAAGGCTCCCAACCCCCGTTGTCCTATTCCAGGTTGGCGTGGCGGGCGCGAAACTCCGCCAGGTCGAGCTTCAACTGCTCGGAGAGGACGTTGAAGACGGCGTCGAGGCAGAGGCTGGCGGCGTGCTCGAAGACCGCTGCCCGGAAGACGATGTCGCCCTCGGCGGCCGGGATGACGACGACCTGGTCGGCGTCGCGGGCGAGCGGCGAGTCGGGCTCGGCCGTCAGCACCACCACGCTGGCCCCCAGTTCCCTCGCCCGCCGGGCGATGTAGTCGGTGATCCCGGTCTGCCCGGTGCAACTGATGGCCACGAGCAGGTCGCCGCGGCCCGCCGCGGGGGTGATCGTCTCGCCGGGGATGAACGCCGGCAGCCCCGCGTGCATCAGCCGCATGCCGAAGCTCCGCGCCACCAGGCCGCTTC
>CAZNSB010000438.1:0-4544 GCA_964575155.1 uncultured Planctomycetaceae bacterium
ACGATCAGCCCCAGCGCCATGATCAGCGCGAACATGCTCATCATGTTCAGCGACATGCCGGTCAGATGCAGAACCAGAATCGTCCCCATCAGCGAGACCGGGATGCCCAACGCCACCCAGAACGACAGGCGAGCGCCCAGAAACAGCCAGAGGACCAGGAACACCAAGGTCAGCCCCTGAAGCCCGTTGCGGACGAGCATGTTCAGCCGGTCGGAGATCAGCTTGGAGTAGTCCGACCAGGTCTGGAGCGTGATGCCCTCGGGCATCTGCTTCTTCTTCTGCTCCACGTACTTGTTGACGGCGGAGGTGATGGCGATGGTGTCTTCCTCGCGGGTCTTGAAGACGCTCACCAGCACGGCGGGCTTGCCGTTGAACTGCCCGCCGATGTCCACGTCCTCAAAACCCTCCCGGACCGTGGCGATCTCCCCCAGCCGGACGAGCGTCCCGTCCGGCCGGGCAATCGCCACGATGTCCTCGAATTCCTTCGCCGTGTAGCGCTGACCGGTCACGCGGATGGTGAGGTCCCCGGTGCGGGTCTTGACCGATCCGGCGGGCAGGTCGAAGCTGGCCTCGCGGATGCCGCGGGCCAGAAGCCCCAGCGTCAGCCGGTGACGCCGCAGCGACTCCTCGGAGACCTCCACCGTGATCTCGTAGTTCCGGACGCCGGCCAGGGAGACCTGGGAGACCTCCGGGAGCTCGTTGATCTCGTCGCGGACCTCCTCGGCGATCTCCTTCAGCGTCCGCTCGGGGGCGTCGCCGGCGACGGCGACGTGGATCACGTGCTGGCGGAGGGTCACCTCGACGGCCTCGTGGTCCTCGGCGTCGGCGGGGAAGTCGATCTGCTCGATCTTGCTCTTGACCTCATCGAGCACCTTGCGCGGATCGGCGCCGGTGGTCAGCTCCAGCAGGACCGTGCCCAGGCCCTCGCGGCTCTGGGCGGTCACCTCCTTCACGCCGTCCTGCCCGACGAGCTTCTCCTCGATCTTCAGGCAGATGCTCTGCTCGATGTCGGAGGGGCTGGCGCCCGGGTACGGGACGGAGATGCGGATCATGTCCACGCTGAACTCGGGAAACAGCTCCCGCGGAATCCGCAGCCCCGTCAGCACGCCGCCGCCGAGGATCAGGATCATCACCATGTTGGCGGCGACGGGATTGCGCACACTGCGACGGACGAGGCCCATCGCTTCGCTCCTACCGCCCCGACGCCCCCGCCGGCGGGGTCCCCGTCGAAACCGCGTCGATGGGCTCGACGTGCATGCCCAGCACCGGCTTGGGGACGTAGGAAAGGACCACCCGGTCGCCCTCCTCGATGCCGCCGCCCGGCAGGATCAAGGCCTTGTCATTCGTGAACCGGGAGACGGTCACGGGCCGGCGGGTCAGGATTCCGTCGTTGGCGAGAAAGATCGACTTGTCCGGCTGGATGGCGCCGCGGGGCAGGAGGAAGGCCTGAGCCTTCCGCTTGCCGAGGATCTCCACCTTGCAGAACATGTTGATGTCCAGGGGGATCGTGCCGCGCGAGCCGGCCGAGGCGCCCGGGGCGGGGCGGGTTCGGGCGGGCGGCCCGTCCGGCGGGTTGCGGACCTGCACCACCAGCCGGGCCGTCCGAGTCTCCGCCTCCAGCCCCGCCTCGATCCGGTCCACGCACCCGTGCCAGGTGAAGACCCTGTCGGTTCCCGGCTCGTGCCAGTAGGCGGTCGCGGGGATGCGCTCGGCGTCCTGGTTTGGGGTCTTGCCCTGCTTGCACGCCTCCAGCAGGGGCTCGTCGATCCACTGGAGGTCGCTGGCGGGGATGGCCACGGGCAGCTCCATGATCTCCCTCCCGTACAGCTCCCCGCAAGGCGCGCCCGCCTGGACGTGCTCGCCGACCTCCACCTTGCAGGTGAGCACGCGCCCTTCGACGGGGCTGGTGACGATGGTGCGCTTCAGGGCGGTCTCGGCCCGGGCCTTCTCCACCTCGGTGACGCCCCTCTCGGCCTTGAGCTGCTGGCGCTGGGGCCCGATCAGCAACTTCTGGTTGAGGATGTTCTGAAGCTGCTGCTGACGCGTCAGGACAAGCTCCCGGGCGTTATCGACTTCGTTCTCCGTGCCGGCGCCGCGCGCCAGCAGCTTCCTGGCCCGTTCGTGCTGTTTCTCGGCCAGCTCGACCCGGCTGCGCTCGATCTTCTCGGACTCGGCCAGGTTGGCCTCTTCCTGGCTCAGCCGCTTCAGTTGCGCGTCCAGCAGCTCGATCCTGCCCGCGGCGGCGTCGTAGGCCTGCTCGTAGTCGGTCTTCTCGATCTCGAAGAGCATCTGCCCGGCACGGACGTACTTGCCCGTGAAAAAGTTGGCGGCTCTCTTGACCACCTTCCCCGGTATCTCCGGACTGATCTCCACCTGCACCTTCGCCCGGACCGAGCCGTAGCCCCTGATGCGAACGCGGTACTGCCGGCTGGAGCTGATCCCGGGGGCCACGACCTTCGGGACGGTCTTCGGCGCAAGGCGTCTGGGCGCGTCGGCCCGGCTCAGGGCGAAGTAGCCCACGAGCGCCCCTGCCGCCGACAAGGCCAACGCCGCCAGAATCATGCTTGTCAGCACGTGCGTTTTCATAAACTGTAGGCCGAAACCCTCTTGAATGTTCGGTCTGAATTCCGGGGCCCAACACTTCATTCTACCGGGCCCCGGCGCCTTTGGCACCCATTCGGGTGGACTTTTGGCTGCGTTCCGGCGGCGTGGGGTCGGTGTCGATGGCAGCCGCCGGGGGATTTTGCGGCATTTTGGCTTGAGGAGTGCTCATGCGGCCGCTAGAATCCATCGTTCGCCGAAGGGGAGTTGTGCGCCCCTGGCCGAGACCGGGCGTTCCGGTCGGCCCGCCGCTGGCCTCGGCGCCGCGGCGGAGGCGGCGTCGAATCAGGTCGCGCTGGAAGCTCCGGCGGGGCCCGTGCCGCGGGCGCGGGAACTGCGCCGCGTCCGCCCGGCAGGCGGACGGCAAGGGAACGAATGGTAGATAAGAATCTGATTAACTCTCTGGGCATCACGGATGAGCAGGTCAGCGTCGAGCTGGCTACGGCCGTGGGCGGGGAAGGCTCCCCCGAGGATCTGGACAAGGCCCTCCAGCAATCCTCTTCGCAGTTCCAGGTTGGCAGCATCCTCAAGGGGCGGGTCGTCAGCGCCGCCGGCGACGACGTCTACGTCGAGGTGGGGCTGAAGAGCGAAGGCGTCGTCCACCGGGAAGAGTTTAACGACGACGAGGAGAGGGAACCCGGCAGGGAGGTCGAGGTGTTGCTGGAGGCCGTCGAGTCCGACAGCGGGCTGGTGGTGCTCAGCAAGCGGAAGGCCGACCGCATCCGGGCCTGGGAGCACATCATCGCCACCAAGACCGAGGGCGATGTCGTCACGGGGGTGGTCTCGCGAAAGATCAAGGGCGGGCTGCTGGTGGACATCGGCGTGCCGGTCTTCCTGCCCGCTTCCCAGGTGGACGTCCGCCGCCCCCCCGATGTGGGCCAGTACCTCGGGCGGCAAATCGAGGCCAAGATCCTCAAGATCGACAAGGACGCCCGCAACATCGTCGTCTCCCGCCGGAAGCTCATCGAGGAACGCCGCGAGGAGGCCAAGAACAAGCTGCTGGCGGAGGTCGAGGTCGGGCAGCTCCGGAAGGGAACCGTCAAGAACATCGCCGACTTCGGCGCGTTCGTGGACCTCGGCGGGATCGACGGGCTGCTGCACATCACCGACATGAGCTGGGGGCGGATCGGGCATCCTTCCGAGATGGTGCGGATTGACCAGGAGGTGGAGATCGTGATCCTCAACATCGATCGCGAGAAGGAGAAGGTGGCCCTCGGCCTGAAGCAGAAGACCCCCTCGCCCTGGGAGAACATCGGGGAGAAGTACCCGGTCGATTCGCGGGTGCGCGGGAAGGTGGTCAATATCGTTCCCTACGGCGTCTTCGTGAAGCTGGAGGAGGGCGTGGAGGGGCTGGTGCACATCTCGGAGATGTCCTGGACCAAGCGGATCAACCACCCCTCCGAGCTGCTCAACGTCGGCGACGAGATCGACGTCGTCGTGCTGGAAATGAACAGGGGCAAGCAGGAGATCTCCCTGGGCATCAAGCAGACCGAGGTCAACCCCTGGACGTTGGTGAAGGAGAAGTACCCCCCCGGCACGGTGGTGGCCGGAAAGGTCCGCAACCTCACCAACTACGGGGCCTTCGTGGAGATCGAGGAGGGCATCGACGGGCTGCTGCACGTCTCGGACCTGTCCTGGACGAGGAAGGTGGCCCACCCCTCCGAGATGCTGAAGAAGAACACCGAGATCCAGTGCGTCGTGCTCGAGGTGGACGAAGTGAAAAGCCGGGTCGCCCTGGGGCTCAAGCAGCTCACCGAGGACCCCTGGCTGCGGCAGATCCCCGAGCACTACATCGCCGGGCAGATCGTCAAGGGCAAGGTGACCAAGATCACCAACTTCGGCGTCTTCGTGGAGCTGGAGGAAGGCCTCGAAGGGCTGCTGCACATCTCCGAGCTGGCCGACCACAAGGTGGACAACCCCGAGGAGGTGGTGAAGGTCAGCGA
>CAZNSB010000439.1:0-4516 GCA_964575155.1 uncultured Planctomycetaceae bacterium
GGCAGGGCCTGGTCACAGCGGGAGGATTTGCCTGACGGCCCGCCTCGCGCGCCGGCCCAGGTCCGCCCGGCGCGCGACGCGGACTTGTAAGGCCATCGCGGGCGTTTGTCAACCCATTAACCTGGCGGCTCCTGGCGGCGTCATGCCAGGGCACTCAAACTGGCCGGTTCCTGAGGCCTGAAGGCCGACCAGGAGCCGGCCGGGACCAGAAACAAAAAGGGCAAGCCGGAGCTTGCCCTTTTCGCCTGCCGGGCTCGGGCGTCAGGGGGTCTTGGGGGGCTTCAGCCCGACCCACTCGGCGTAGATGCCGTCCCGTCGGCTGACGACGTGGCCGATGGTGACGCCGAAGTGCTTCTTGACGGTCTGGAATTCGGGCAGGGCGTTGAAGTCGCAGTAGTCTTTCAGCATGGGGACCAGCAGGGCCATGGGCGAGGTGGGCGCGGGGGCGGCGGCGCCGACGGCGGGGTCGCCGGCGGGGTTGGCGGCCTTTCGGGCGGCGTCCTTGAGCTGGGCCCAGAGCATCTCGGCGCCGACCTGGGCGTTCTCGTAGGTGACGATGCCGGCGCGGGCGGGGAGGTGGCGGCTGGCGTACTGGTACATCGGGTCGGCGCTGATGCTCTGGACGCCGGTTCGCCTCAGGTTGCGAATGGCCTGCTCGACGCTGCCCACCGAGCCGAAGACGAAGTGGGTGCCGGCGACGGCTAGGGCGAGCTGCCCGCCGGCGGGCGCCCGGCGGCGCATCCCGGGCATCGGGGGGGTGATGCTCACCCCCGGGGGGAACAGGTAGATGGTGCGGTTGAGCAGCACCCGGCGAAGCTGCTTGTTCCCGCGGGCGAGGAACACGTCGTGCATCCTGCCCAGCGCCGCGTCCAGGATGCCGCCGTCGCGGACGCCGATGGCGAGCATCATCCTGGCGGCGTTGGGGTCGGTGTAGGGCTTCTCAATCCGGCTGAGGACGATCAGCGGCGGGGCGAGCTGCCCGAGGACCTCCTTGCGGAGGTCGACGGGGGGGCGGGCGTTCTCGCCCTGCCCGCCCGTTATCGCCATCATGCCCTTCACGAGCATGCCGATGTCCTGCCCGGCGGCGGCCTGGACGATCTTCACGATCTCGTCGTACATCCTGCCCAGGTCGTAGTTGGCGACGAAGAAACTGGCCAGTCCCTTGGTCAGCATCGGGTTGGGCTTGGTGCTCGCCGAGGCCGGCGTGATCACCGCGGGGATGCCGGTCCGCTGCCCGCGGATCGACAGCAGCGCCTTGAGACGCATGTCCTCCATCCCGCCGGGGGCGATCGACACGGTCGCCGCCAGGGCCGGGACGTTCGCCACGCCGAGGGCGCGAATGATCTGTGCGGTCTTCTCGGCCTCCTCGGGGCCGCCGGCGGTCTTGGCGAAGTCGATCAGCGCCTTGATGTTGAGGTAGAAGCAGAGGTCTCCCGGCCCGCCGAGGGCCTTGATGGTGTTCTTCAGGTCGGCGTTGTCGGCGAGGGTGGGCACGTCCGCCCCGCTCCGGCGGACGAGCACCTCCTTGACCAGCTCCGCCGCCGAGCCGAACACCAGCGTCGCCTCCTTGAAGCCGTAGCAGACGGCGTCCCTGGTGCCGCCGGGTCCGCCCGGCCGCTTCGGCGCCGGCGGGGTGAGCGTCTCGATCTGCACGCCGCGGATCGCCTGGCGGTCGCGCTTCCAGCCCTTGTCCACGGCCTTCTCGGCGAGGCGGGCGACGAGGTCCTTGGCCGCCTGGAGGTTCTTTCCCATCTCGGCCAGCAGGACGATCTGGGGCGCCGGCTGCTTGATCTCCCGGAAGCCGGTGATCTTGGGCCGGCCGTCCTCCGCGGACAACTCGTACTTGGGGATCTTGACGGTCTTGGTGGCCATTCGCACCGCCAGGGCGACCTGGCCCTGGGGTGTGGGCAGGTCGGTGGGGGGCTTTTCCAGGCCCACTTCCTTCCACGCCTCCTTGAGCTTCTCGTCGATCAGGGCGCGGACCTTCTTCTCGGTGGGCCCGACGAAGGGCTGCATGGCCGGGGCCTTGTACAGGGCGTACAGGCTGGTTTTCTTGAGCTTCTCGCGGGCGGCGTTGACGTTGCCGACGGTCAGCAGCAGGAAGGCGTCGGGGGGCATGGCCTTCGCCGCCTCCTGCCCGGCGGCGGGGGCGAGCGGACCGGCCGAGAACCACCCGGCCAGGAACACGCTGACGGCGAGAGCCAATCGGCGACCACTGGTGGCTGCGTGCATGATGAATCCTTTCCGTAATGCTTTGCCGGCGGGGGCGGGCTCGTCGGGACGCTCCCGGGCCGACCCGCCCCGCCGCGGGGTTGCGCAATCAGCCTGCCTTCTTAGACGAGGCGGGGGCGCCTTTCTTCGGGGAACCGCCCTTTTTCCCGGGGGGGGCCGGCTCGGCGGCGGGCAGCTTCCCGGCGGGGGGGCGCTTCTTGTTCTGCCGGCGCGCCGGCTGGAGGTAGCGATACCCGGCGTTGGGGTTGTCCTCGTCGTAGGCGAAGGCGTCGCGGTTCTCGATGAAGCGCTTCACCACGTCCACGGGGATGGCGAAGTTCAGCCCGCCCAGGTACAGGTACCCCATCGAGGTGACCCCCACCACCTCGCCCTTGAGGTTGAACAGCGGGCCCCCGGAGTTCCCGGGGTTGATGTCGGCGGTGGTCTGGATGTACAGGCGGCCCTGGAAGTTGCGGTTCTTGGCCGAGACGATTCCCTGGCTGACGGTTCGCGTCAGGCCCAGGGGGTTGCCGATGGCGAAGACCTGCTGGCCGGCCTCGATTGCGGCCATCTTGCCGAGGTAGGCGAACTTGAAGGATTCCTTTTCGGCCTGGATCTTGAGGAGGGCGAGGTCGACGAACGGGTTGAGGGCGATGATCTTGACCTTCTTGTAGTGGGTCTGCTCGAACCCGCGGTCGGTCTTCTTGAAGACGGTGACCTTGATGCGCGTCTCGTTGGCGATGACGTGGTAGTTGGTGACGCAGTACCCGTCGGGCGTGATGATGAACCCGGAGCCCTGTCCGGCGGGGGAGGTCACCATGATCACCGCGCCGCCGAAGCGCTCGGTGTTCTTCTCGATGGTGGTCCGCTCGAGCCGGCCCGTCCGGTACAGCCGCCACTTCGCCGAGGCCCGCTCCGCCGGGGCGGTGGCCGCCGCCGGGCCCGTCGCCGGCCCGCCCTTCACGATCCGGACCACGTCCGACCGCGCCAGCCGGATCACCGTGCACCCCACGTCCACCACGACGACGTTCTTGTCGGCCTTGAGGATCTCCCCGGTGATCTCGTGCCCGGCCTTGAGGAGGACCCTCTCGCCGCGGAGGGCTCCCGCGCCGGCGCAGGAGACCATCAGGGCCGCCGCCAGCATGCCGATCCGGTTCATGCGGATGCTCCTCTCGACGCGTCCCGGCGATGCCTGGTTGGTCCGGGTCGCGGGGGGGATTCTACGGGATTTCAGGTTTCGGACGCAATGGAAATTGACTAGGATACGCCGGCGGGGCGGACGGACGAGGAGCCGGTTGCGTTGTGGGCCGAAAGTCGCATGGGCGTCCCGCCCATGCGACCGATATTCCGCCGCTTGACCAAGATATGGTTCCGCACGGCCGAGACGGCCGGGCCACCGGCCACAACGCAACCGGCTCCCGGACGAGCGGGCCGGACTCGCCCGCGGAAAGGAATGGGCATGAGCGAAAGCACGGGACGTGTGCTCTGGGTCTTCTGGCTGCTGCTGTCGGGCGGGGCGCTCGCGGCGACGGGCCGGCCGGCCGCCGGGCCCGCGGCGAGCCGGCCGGCGGGCCTGGCGCACTACTACGGCTTCGGCCCGATGGAGATCCTCAAGCTCCAGTGGGGCGTGGGGGTGCCGGTCGTCTGCGACATCAACCACGACGGGCTGAACGACCTCGTCTTGACCAACAACCGCAAGGCGCGGATCGACCTGCTGCTCCAGAAGAAGGGCTTCCTCCCCGCCCGGGCGCCCCAGCCCCAGCCCGAGGACGACGACGTCAACGACATCTTCGGCAAGGAGAGGAACTGGCGTTTCAAGCGGGTCAGCTACCCCCTCGACGTCGCCGCCACCGCCCTGGTGGTGGCCGACCTGAACCATGACGGGCTGGCCGACCTGGCGTACTACGCCAAGAGCGGGCTCTACGTCGCCCTCCAGCAGCGCCCGCCCGCCAAGGCGCCCAAGGCCCCGGCGGCCCCGCCGGAGCCGGCCTGGCTTCCGGCAAAGAAGATCGACGTCCGCGGCGGGCTGGCCGCTGACCGGGCCCTCGCCGCCGGCGACCTCAACGCGGACGGGCGGACGGACCTGGCCGTGCTCGCCGGCGACGGCGTCTTCCTCATCCTCCAGGCCCCCGACGGCTCCCTCGCCCAGCCCGTCAAGCACCCCACCGGCGGGCAGCGCCCACGCCAACTGGACCTCGCCGACGTCGACGGCGACGGGCGGGCCGACCTCGTCTGCCTCACCGCACAGCGCGAGTACCCCGTCCGCGTCCGCTTCCAGGACGCCCAGGGCCGCCTCGGGCCCGAG
>CAZNSB010000440.1:0-4507 GCA_964575155.1 uncultured Planctomycetaceae bacterium
GGGCAATGGCCTTCTCGGACATGTTGTGGCGGAGGTAGAGCTTGGCCAGCTCCAGGGACTGTGCGGCGTCGGTGTCGGGGTCGGAGGGGACCTTCATCTTGGCCGGGGCGGCGGGGGCGGGGAGGTTCTCGCGCTCGGCGGTCACGACGCCCCCGACGGCCGGGGGGTCCCACCGGAACTCCCGCTCGACCTTCACGACCGCCTGGCGGACCTGGTCGCGGAGGGTCTTCAGGGCGGCCCCCTTCCTGGCCAGCTCGGCCACCACCGCCTGCCCGTCGCGGCGGGCGCGGCGGAGCTTCAGGCGGATCTTCTCTATCTCCCGCTCCTCCTCGCGGATGCGGTCGCGGACCTGGTCGCGGTGGTAATACCGTGAGTAATCGGGCACGTAGACGTACCGCCCGTTGACGTCCCTGTAGGGGTACCAGTAGGCGTACCCGGAGCGGATCTCCCGCCACAGGCTGTCGATCAGCCGGTTGCGGTAGTCGATCTCGTCGTTGAGCTCCTGGAGCTGGCTGTCGACGTCCTGCGCCAGCCGCTGGACCGCCTGGGCCTCGGCCTCGGCCGCGGCGATCTTCTTTGCCAGCGCCGCCGCCACCTGCTGCTGCCTGCCGTAAGCCGCCTTCAGCGCCCGGTACGCCCGGTCGAAGGGCTGCTTCTTGGACAGGTCCCCGCGCAGCCGGGCCAGGGCACGCCGCACCGAATCGGGCACCTTGGGGGGCTCCGGGTCGAGTTCGGACCAGGCGACGAGCTGCCCGGCGTTGTTGAGGATGGAGGGGTCGTCCCCGACCAGCTCGACGGCGCGGACGGTCGCGACGAGCGCCTCGACCAGCTCGCCCCGGCGCCCGTGCATGTACCCGATCACGCCCCAGGCGACCCCGTCGCCCGCGCCAAGGCTGACCAGCTCGCGGGCGGCGTGCCGGGCGATCTGCGGCAGCCCGAACTTCAGCATGCGGCGCATGTAGGCCTTGTGCAGCTCGACGTGGTTCCGGCTGACGGCCAGGGCGCGGGTGTAGGTCCGCATGACCGTCCTGGCGTCCTCGGCGTCGCGGACGACCCGCAGGAACGGGGCGAGCCTCTCCGCCGCGCCCCTCGTCGCCGGCGCCGTCGAGGCCGACTCGGCGCCCCCACCGGCCGGTGGGGCGCTCACGGCCGCGAACACCGCCACGCCCACGCCAATCATCGCGGTTCTGCCTGTTCTCATGGCCGACTCCCTGAGGGACTTCCGTCCCCGGACTGCCGCGGTGTCTCCTGTCGGGCTCACTCGGACCGGCCGAGCCGGCGCCCCGCCCTCAGCGGCCGACGCAGATGCTCACTCCGCAAGAGCCCCAGCCGTACGCCCCCCGCCACGCGCCGTAGCCCCCCCGGCCCGAGAGGCCCCAGTGCCCGTTGCCGTAGAAGCCGTAGATCCCCAGCGGCAGGGCTCGAGGGCGATGGATCACGGCCGGGCGGTAACACCCCCCCAGCGGGCGGTAGGCGCAGGGCCCGTACCGCGCGCAGCCGGGATACCCGCACCACCAGATGCGGTAGCTGGAATAGGAATAAGGATAGTAGGAGTTCCAGGTCCTCCGCCCGGCGTACCGCAGCCGAGCCGCCAGGGAGTATTGCAGCCGAGTCAACCGCTTCTGCAAGCCCTTCAGCTCGCCGGCCAGCCGGCGGACGTTCCTCGTCAGGGCCGGCGAGCCGGGGCGGACGACGTCGGCCGCCGCCGGGCGGGTGCCGACGGCCGGCGGTACGCCCCCGCCGTCGAACGTGGCGGGATTGACGTTGCGTGGGACGTACGGCTGGGGCTCGCCGGGGGTGGGGGCGGCATCCCTGGCCGATCGCCGCGCCAGCGCCAGGCGGACGGTCGGGTCGTTGGGGTCGATCCGGGAGGCGCGCTCGTAGGCGATCCGGGCGACGTTGGGGTCCTCGGCCTTGTCGATGACGAGGGCCAGTTGCCGCAGCGTGGCCGGGCCGGGCGAGTATCCCCGGCGCAACGCCACCGCGGAATAGTCGCTCGACGCCGGATACAGCCGGCCCCCCGCAGCGGCCTGCCCGCCGGCCAGGGCGGCGCCCAGCAGCCCCGCCAGGCCGATCCGCTTGAATCGCACGCAGCTCATCTCGCTCTCCACCCGCCCCTCCCTGGAGCTTATCGGCCATCCCCATCATACCCTCCCCCAGGGCCCATGCCAAGGCGAATGGTGGGACTTCGTCCCACCCGCCTGCGGCAGGCAGGCGTGTACTCCGTGGACTGCTTGACCGCCCCGGCGGGGGGCGATACGATGCGGGCATGATCCTGCTGATCGACAACTACGACAGCTTCACGTACAACCTGGTGCAGCGGATCGGGGAGCTGGGCGGGAGGCGCAAGATCCGCGTCGTCCGCAACGACGTGATGCCGCCGGAGAAGGCCGACAGCGAGATCAAGCCCACCCACCTGATCATCTCTCCGGGCCCGTGCACGCCGAACGAGGCCGGTCTGAGCTGCGACTACGTCCGCCACTTCCACGGGAAGCTGCCCATCCTGGGCGTCTGCCTGGGCCACCAGTGCATCGGCCAGGCCTTCGGCGGGAAGATCGTCCGGGCCGAGCGGCTCATGCACGGGAAGACCTCCGAGATCACCCACGACGGCAGGACCCTCTTCGCCGGGCTGCCCAACCCCTTCACGGCCACACGCTACCACAGCCTGATCGTGGACCCGGCGGGGATGGACCCGGACTTCGAGCAGACCGCATGGACGGTGGACCGGAACGAGCTGATGGGCTTCCGCTCGAGGACGGCCCCCACCGAGGGCGTCCAGTTCCACCCGGAAAGCTTCCTCACCGACACCGGGCACCAACTGCTGGAAAACTTCCTGAAGCTGTAAGACTGACCGAGGACCCTACCTCCCCCCGAGGTTGCGCTAGAGCAATCGAGCTAGCCCACGCACCCTCGCGAACCCCCCATCTAGCCCGAGAAGCGATCCAGGACGCCCCTCTCAAGGACAATCCGTCGAATACTGCGCCGATCGTCTAGGGGGACCAAGTCTTCATGCTCGGGGAATTGCTCGGGGAGTCCGGGGAACAGCACCATTTGGGAGGGTGCGCTGCGCGTCCCAAGGAGCGCTCGATAGCACCCGTAGTCCATGGTCACAAGGTGATAGGGCTCCCCCGGGCGGTCTGGATGACTCCACGTCGTCCGTAGGGGGTGTAGAAGGCGCGCGGTGAATAGCCGAGACAGGAGAGGGTGGTCGATGTCGCGGTAGCTTACCATGAATGTTTTCGACTTCCTGCCGCGGATAATCTCCTGGATGAGGTAATTGAGGAAATCCTCGTAGCCTTTCTCACCCGTAATGTTCCGCAGCTTGTCTTGACGGTACCAGCCTTCGGCTGCCCTGCTCACGTGGGGGACGCCGATGCGGTTGGCTCCCGGATCACGGACGAATTGGCTGTAGGACAGTCGGAAGACATTCAGAAAGTCCCGGCAGTTCCCCTCGGCCGCCCTGCATACCTCCACAAAGGCATTCTCTTGTGTGAAGAACGTCCTCACTACTTTGGCCGCCTTTCCCGCCGACTCGGCACCTAGGCTCCACCCCAGTTCACCAGCTAAGTGGTTGTATAGCGCTTCGGCAAAAAAGGCCTGTACGCCCTCCTTATCTTCTTCCCAGACGAAGTAATGGTCGAGGTTCACATCTCCGAACAGATCGGCGCCACTTTCCAGTCCAATCACTCCGGTATCGGTTCCCGTCGCGAGCTTCGTTTGGTACGTTACCGTGGCTATCTTCACGGCAATGCCTGGCTTCCTGAAGAAGGCGCGCTTGAGATACTCCGCGAGATAAGGCTGGATCGGCAGAGGGATCCCTACCCATTCGTCCAACGCCAAGATCAGGTAGTCGGACCCACATGCAGTTCTATACCCTTCAATGGTGTCAGCGATGTTTCGCAGGTCGGGACCATTCCTGTTGCTCACGGACTGGCCCACCGTGTCTTGAAACGCCATGATCGCGTGCGCAGCATGATCTCTGGCCGTATCGTCTTCGATAGCCTCCAACTGGTCGAATGACCTGGTGCCGATGTCATTCAGGAGCTCGGTGAACATGTTCAACGCGACGGTGCGAGGAGCCTCCGATGTGACGCTTAGCCCGCTCCCAAGCCGGGAACAATCATGGACTTGGTATTGGACTCCTTCTCCGTGGCCAAGAAGGTAATCCCGATAGTAATAGAGCAGATGAGTCTTGCCCACTCCACGTCGGCCAATTATCAGTTGATTCTCACCCGGCGTGAGCTCGGACAGTATGCCCTTATCCACATAGATGTCATAGAGCTTCCTGAAATCTGATTCTCTCTCGGCTCGGCGCTCGATGGTGCCCACTGCCTTCTGTACGACGGGGGACCGCAGGTCTTTCATGGCAGTTCTCGGCGAACCCAACGATCGGGAACAACGAGCCCTCAGTTTGCGCCGGATTCTCCTGGTGATCAAGAGAGCTGTTGATTCGACTGTCGAACCCGAATAGTAATGTCCGGTCTTAACCAGATAAGAATGTCCGCTT
>CAZNSB010000441.1:0-4499 GCA_964575155.1 uncultured Planctomycetaceae bacterium
GCGTCGTTGACCATCGCTTCACTGCATCTCGATGCCTCCGCTCCCTACATTCACATCGAGGGTCGGCATGCCAAGAGCGGCCGAGCGGCCACGCTGCCATTGCGAGCCGACCTCGCTGATGACCTCCGGAAACACATCGCCGATCGCGACCGGCCTTCGTCGACCACGCCGCTGTTCATCCTCGGCCGCAACTTCCTGCGACCCTTCAACCTGGACCTCGCCACCGCGGGGATCGCTAAACGTGACGCCCAAGGCCGCACCGTCGACGTCCACAGCCTCCGCCACACCTTCGCCACCCTCATGGCCCGCAACGGCGTCTCCCCCAGCGTCGCTCAGAAGCTGATGCGCCACAGCGACATCCGCCTGACAATGAACACCTACACCCACCTCGGCCTCGCCGACACCGCCGGCGCTCTGGCGGCGCTGCCGGCGATCTGACAATCGTCGCTCGCATCAGCCCCCATACCCCACACGAACTGAAGGTCGTAATCCGCGCCCCTCCCGGTGACCATCTCGGTGCTCTCAGGGCGCGCCGGTGACCGTCTTGGTGCCGGACGGCATTCCGTTCCTGGCAGCGTATGCCGTGCGTGGCATCGCGTGGCAAGATGGGCTCGAAAACGGCCATACACCGCAAGCCTTTGAAAATGCGCTACTTGGCGCAAAGAGACGCCAGGGGGCAACGCATGTCGCCTCCTGGCGGGATAGCGGGCGAAGGGACTCGAACCCTCGACGTCCAGCTTGGGAAGCTGGCATTCTACCACTGAATTACGCCCGCGGATTCTCTCGTGGAGCGGGAGATATCGTACAGGGGGGCGGCGGTTCTGTCCAGGGGGAACTTGCGGGCGGGGTCGGCGTGTCCTTCGGGCGGGAAGAGGTCATCCTCGCTGCAACGGATGACGATGCTGTGGTTTGGCGCGGCCAGGATCGTCAGGTCGGGCACGTCCAGGCGGTCGCACACGCCGGGCAGCAGGCAGGAGGTCCCGATGGCCCCGGCGACGTTGTAGAGCTGCTGGCAGTCGCCGGTGGTCATCCACCCGGCGCTGCCGGGCACCCTATTGCGGCCCTCAGGCGCCGGCGCAGGCGGCGTGCCCATCCTCGGCGGACTTGAGGAGCACTGCGGATTCCTGTTTGGGCATCATCTCGTGGCCAAGCTTTCTGGCCACGGCCAGGAACGCCTCGATTACCATCGGATCGAACTGCATTCCTGAACCACTCTCAAGTTCCTGGAGACCCTCTGCGAGCGTTCTGGCGTCGTGGAAGCTCCGGGGAGAGGTGATTGCGTCGAAGGCATCCGCGACGGCCAGGATACGGGCGGGGAGCGGAATCGCCGTTCCGCTTATGCCGTCAGGATAGCCCCGCCCGTCATAGCGTTCATGATGGTGGCGAACCGCGTGCGTCTCCTGCTCCAGGAACTCCATGCCCTCCATGATCCTCGCGCTGAGCAGCGGGTGCTGCCGGACGATCTCCGTTTGCTCTTGGCTGAGCGCGCCGTCGCACTGGAGCACGTCGTCGGGCAGAGCCATCATGCCAACGTCGTGCAGGATCGCGGCGATCCCAATGCGTTCGACCATCAGGGGGGACAGATGCAGCTCCTGGGCGATCAAAGCAGCATAGTGCCGGACATTCCGGGAGTGATTGGCTTTGTAGGGATCGCGCTGGGCCATGACGTCCATGATCTCTTCCACGCCCCGAAGGAAGACGTGTTTGAGCCGGCTGTCGAGCCCGGCCACCTTCCTGGCCAGGGAGCCCAGGCCGTCATGCACGTTCACATCCGACGGGCGATTTTCCTCAGCCGTGCGGTTTGCCTGGAAAACCCGGTTGCGGCCGAGCCGCTTGGCCATGTAGAGTGCTTCATCGACCAGCGCCATCATGGCGTCGGGCGACTTGGCGCCGCTTGAATTCAAGTCGGCGACCCCGAAGGAAGCGGCCAGACTTATCTTCGTGGTCCCTACGTTCATCACCCGCCGCGAAATCTCGTTTCTGATCCTTTCGGCCAGCAGGTGTGCGGCGGAGGCCCCGGTTTCGGGGAGGATGATGCAGAACTCGTCGCCTCCGATGCGAGCAGGAATATCCGCCTGCCGGCATGAGGCGGCGACGGCTCCTGCGGTCATCCTCAACACCTCGTCGCCTGCTTGGTGCCCCCAGGTGTCGTTGACGGCCTTGAAGAAATCAATGTCCATCGCGACCAGGGACAGCGGCCGATCGTACCGCCGAGCCTGATGGTAAAAGGCCGACAGAACCTGCTCGAAGTGCCTGCGATTGGGCAGTCCCGTCAGTTGGTCCGTCTTGGCCATCACGGACAACTTCTCGAAGGCGCCTTCCAGGTGCTTGGCCAACCGCAGGGGCTCCCCGTGCAGGCCGCGGGTCAGATTCCCCGGGGCGCTCTTCCCGCCCTCGACCTGCCGCAAGCGCCGGAGCAGCCGGACCACAGGACCTGTAAAGAGCATGTGCGTCCAGGTGACCACCAGCAAGGTCAGACCCAACGAGAGAGACAACACGATGAGGATGACCCTTCGTGCGGTGGTGGCTTGGCGGAAGATGCTTCCTCCGGGCAGTTCAGCGAGGAAGTAGCCCACCATACGGCCGGTCACTTCGTGGACGGGCCAGGCCGTCAGGATGTCGTTACTGGGCTTGATCCAGAAGGGGTGCGAGAGGTTCCCGCCGAGGGCCTTCCCTTCGGGCAGCGTATCTTCCGGGATCAGGGTGATCTTGGCGTTGACGGCAGAGCCGATCTTGTCGAGCAGGCCGGCGCCGATGTGCCGGGCCAACCATGCCCCGCCAAGAGCCCGGCCCGAATGGGTCTCGTCTCGGACCCCTATTCTGCGGAAGACGGCAATCCCCCCGGGCAGTCGAATCAAGCCTCCCTGCTTCTTGGCGGCGGCTGTTCCTTCAGGCTGCTGCCCGCGTCGAAGTGCTGCGGCGTTCTCGGGTGACCTGCGCTGCCCCCCGTCCGGAGTCTCCCGGGACCACGAACCGACGGTCCGGCCTGACGCATCCGTCAGCCAGGCCGTGTCGACGTTCGTACGCCCGAAGGCAAGCTCTGCGAAATCCTTGAAGGATCCGGCTGGGGCGTTCGGTCCCAGGAATCGTTTGATCTCCGGGCTGTCGGCGCAGACCGCGCCGGCGTTGAGCAAGCTGTCCTCTTCGGCCTTCAATGTTGACTGAACGGCCTGTTCCACAAGAGCAACCCGTTCCTGAAGAGCAGTCCACTTCTGGGTCTCGATGTGCGGCCGGAGATAGAAGGTGTCGAGCAGGACTATGCCGCCGGCCGCGACGATGGCGACGACCAGCAGCATTCCGAGTGATGTAACCTTAGGCATCCGCTACTGCTCCGTGGTCGGCTGGGTGCCCGCTTGCCCTGCGGTCCGCTTCAATGTCATCGGCATTCAGGCCCGGGACTTTAGCACCCTCTTGCGGCGGGTGCTCGCTGGTGGGATGGCCCCGGCTCACTTGGACAGGGCCCGCTCGAACCAGGCCAGGGCGTCGGCTTGCTCCGGGCGCGCGATTCACGGCGAAAAATATTTCGGCCTTGACAACGATCCGGCCGGCGGAAGAATGGCGTGCCAAGTGATTGTCGCCCGATGGCGGACCGGCCGGTTTGCGGCGGCGGGCCTGGAGGCGGCAGGGAAGGGAATAGGAAGCCGAGCGCTCTGCCCCCGCGACTTCCTGCCTTCGGCGGTTCTTGTGGATGGGACGCAAGGTGGTTTCCAGGAGGCCCCCGGGGCGGTCGATGCGCTTGCGTGGCGCGCCGGGAGCCCCCGGGCGGGTTCCAGGGCCGCCCGGCGGGCATGCCGAAGGTGCTTCCCTTCGCGAGGACGATCTTGTCGCGCGAGGAATCGTTGTGGATACAGGGCGTCAGTCAGAGTAGGAGCGCACGAATGGACATTCAGGAGATCGGGCTGGAAGAGCTGGACGTCGAGGCGTTCATCGAGGAGCAGACCCAGGCGATTGCCTCGGCGGTGGGCGACGGCGTGGCCGTCAACGCCCTGAGCGGGGGGGTGGACTCCTCGGCGGTCACGATGCTGGGGCACAAGGCCCTGGGCGAGAGGGTGAAGACGTATTTCATCGACAACGGCATCATGCGGGAGGGCGAGCCGCAGCGGGTCGTGAAGGTCTTCGCCGACCTTGGCGTGAAGGTGGAGCTCGTGGACGCGAAGGAGAAGTTCTTCGCCGCCCTGAAGGGCGTCACCGACCCGGAAGAGAAGCGGGAGAAGGGCATCACGCAGGTCTTCTACCGGGACGTCTTCGCCAGGCTGGTCAAGGACAGCGGCGCGAAGGTCCTCCTTCAGGGCACCAACTACACCGACGTCGAGGAGGCGGTCGCGGGGGTCAAGCGCCAGCACAACATCCTGGCCCAGCTCGGCATCGATACGGAGGCGGAGTTCGGCTACAAGGTGGTGGAGCCGATCATCCGGCTTCGCAAGCCGGCGGTCCGCGTGGTCGCCAAGGCGCTGGGGCTGCCGGAGGAGATCTACGCCCGCCCGCCGTTCCCGGGCCCG
>CAZNSB010000442.1:0-4491 GCA_964575155.1 uncultured Planctomycetaceae bacterium
ACAAAAGCGTACTGATCGACTATAAGGCCATTTACGGACGGCAGTGCCATTCGGGACAGGCTGCTTTTCTGCTCGACTTTCGGGATCTTGTAGGGCATGCTGTCGCACGGCAACACATCGAGAGGGCACGGCGTAGTGTTCCGTGAACAAGAGACACGGCGGCGATCCGTCGGCCGACGCAGCACAATGACGCGCGCCGAATAGCGGCGGCGGGCGCGACCCGCCGAGGAGGCCCCCAAGGCGTAGCCCGTCTCCCCCTTTTCCTTTGACGGCACTACATAGAGGGTAGAGGCAGGCCGCGGCAGGGGCCGGGGTGAAGCCGGCGGGGCCGGCGCGCCCCCCGCGAATGGATATAAGACTTTGTCAGTCAAAGACTCACAGAAACGCACCGCCGGCGGGGGCATTGCTAAACGCGGCGGGAAGCGAGCCCTTTTCAAGAAAGGACTTACAGCAGAAAACGGGCGAGGCAATTTAGTATTCCCCGCGCCCGCAGGACCGCATAACGCGTTATGTCGAAAGCCCTTACGTCAAAACACAGGGCGCGCGAATACTAAAGCCGCTTTAGTAATCCCCCCGGCCGGGCAAGCGGGAAAGGAGAACGCCCCCCTGGCAAGCCGAGAGCACAAGCCCGGTCCCCGATCGATCGGGTCCCTACCGGGGACAGGCTACTTTATTAGACGTACCGTTCGGTGACGCATGGTCCTGTGGCGAGGGCAGAATGATTTGACCGCTGCCGCTGCGACGGGTCCGAGGCAGCCCCGGGAGGCCCATCGGCTCACGGCAGCCGGGCGGGGCCCCCCTTGCGCCCGGCGAAGCCGCCCGTCTCGCTCCTGAGCCAGATCGCCGTCGGCGCGGGCTTGTAGCGCTGAGAGATGTACCAGCGGTCGTCGTAGCTGATGCCGGTGGGCCCCTCGGCCGGCTGGGCGTAGGCGGCCTCGCCCACGGCGTTGAGGACGGCCCGCACGTCGGCCGCCCAGTCGTCGGCCGGCTTGTCGTCGCCCACCACCCACCGGCCGTCGCGCCAGGTGGCGAACTTCCACTTCCGGGGCACGAGCGCCTTGCGGGTGCCGGCCCAATCCTCCACCCCGGTCCAGAACCGCACGTAAGGCCGCCCCTCGGCGTCCGTGGCGTGGACTGCCTGGTTGGCAAAGAGGTCGCCGGAATCATACACCTTGCACTTGGCGTCGCACTCGGCCTTGCTGATGGGCAGCTTGAGCTTCTCCCCGGGGGCGCTGCGCCACGTGCCGTCGGCGTCGCGGCGGGCGTGGTAGATGTTGTATCGGTAGACGGCCTCGTGCAGCCCGGCGTATTGGGTGGGGTGCTTGCGGCGGTCGTCCTCCTTGTAGTTCCAGAAACAATGCACGGCCTTTCCGTCCCGTGCGGGGAAGAAGTGCACGTAGGCGGCCGCTTTCGGGTGGCGGGGCTTGACCCGCATCTCGAGGATGCGCTGGGGGGCCGACCAGCTCTGGCAGTCGTCGCCGCTGACGAGCAGGGTCCACGGGGCGGCGTGGCCCCCGGCCCGGAAGAACAGGTACGCCTTCCCGTCGGCGAGGCGAAAGACCTGCGGGTAGGTCGCCCGCAGGGCCGGGGACGGCCGCTCCTTCCACGCGCCGATGTCGTGAGGCTTCACGCTTCGGGTGTGACGCATCGCCCCGCCATGGCAGCCGTAGAACACGTGGAGGTGCCCCCCGCGGTCGATGCACAACGCCGGGTTGCTGTGGCTGTCGCCCCGGCGGATCCCGTGCCGCGAGGCGGTCACCGGACCATGCCACCTCTTGGCCTTGGTGTCGTAGACGTCGATCACCGGCCGGCCGCGGGAGTCCTGGATCGCGCAGTAGACGCGCTCCCCCGCGACCACGGCGTGCGGTCCGATCAATCGGCCGTAGAACGCGGCATAGCGCGCGCCCCCGATCGTGGCGAAAGCCTGCTCGTGTGTGCCCGCCCGCTGGGTCCGCCCGAGAGTCTTCCGATCTCCAGAACGTTTTCGCTCCGGCCTGGGCTCGTCGGCCGCAAAGGCGACCAGCCCGGCCGCCAGGGCCACGGCCAGGACAACGCTCATGTTCTGCATGGGATGCCTCCATCTCGGGCCTCAGCCCGGATTGTCCAGACAGCCTCGTGCCCACGATCGTCGAGTCGTTCGGCGCTCCTACTTGTACAGCGTCGGATTGGCCCAGTTGGAGTAGGCGGTCTCGCCGCGGTAGCTCTTGTCGCCGTAGAGCATGGTGTGCAGGCGGGTGATGAGCTTCATCTCCTTGGCCTGTTGAAGGCCCTCGGCGACCAGCAGCCTGGGCCCGTCGGTGCTCCTCATCAGCCCGCTGTGCGCGACGACCTGTCCGTCCACGTGGACCTCGAAGCAGACGCGGAGGCCCTCGTGCCCCGTCGCGTACTTCCGCACCATCGCGTTGACGCCGACCTCGGCCGAGAAGGCCTTGAACCCGCTGCCTTCCAGCTTGTAGACGGTCTCGTGGTACGGGAGAACCCACAGCGCCATGGGGTACTTCTTCCTGCCGATCTCGACGAACTTGTCGCCGTGCCAGACGCTGAGCGAGCCGGCGAACGTCGGGGCCTTGTGGACCTTGTGCCGGAACCAGTCCATGCTGCGGTGCGAGACGAGCATCTGCTTGTGCGCGTTGGCCAGCGGGACCTTCTGGCCGCCCGGCGGGGCCGCGGGGGCGCGCGGCGGCGGGATGACGAAGACGTGCAGGGCCGTCGTGCCGGTGGCCTTGCCCCCGGCGGCGGCGAGGGTCAGCTCGGCGTCGTGGAAGGCGCCGGCCGGCGGCGTCGCGGCGACCCGCAGCGACGCCAGCGACCCGCCCGCCAAGCGACCCGACGCCGGCTCGGGCTTCACCCAGGGCACCGAGACGCTCACCCGCCAGTCGTGCTCGGTGCCGGAGCGGTTGCGGAGGGTGAAGGTCTTCTCGCCCGTCGAGCCGGCGACGACGTTGTAGATCGTGCTCTCGGTGACCAGGTCCACCGGCTGGATCGCGCGGGCGGTGACGCGGACGCTCCGCCTGGCCCCCCCGGAGGCGTCCGTGATCGTGACCGTCCCCGTGACGGCGGCGCCCGCCCGCAGCGACCGCCCGTCCAGCGTCACGGGCAGCTCCCCGCGCCGGGCGAGGGTGCCGGACGAGACGCCCACGCGGAGCCAGGGCTGCGACGCCGCCGCCTTCCACTGCCGCGGCCGGCCGGTCCAGTTGCGAAGGGTCAGCGCGAGGGTCCTGGTGTCCAGGGCGGGGACGACGGCGGCCAGATCGGTCTTCTCGACGTCCACGCCTACGACTTGCCCGACCTCGGCGGCCGCCCGGTACAGCCGCCGCGACCGCGCCAGCCAACCGCGGGCGCCCTCCGTGAGCTGGTGGGCCGAGACGTGAACCGGAATGTGCAGCGTCTCGCGGTTGTGCTCGTGCAGCACCTTCCGCACCCGCCGGGCCAGCTCGGCGGGAACCAGCCCGCGGTCCAGGGCCTGCTCGATGAAGATTCTGGCTTCGGCCTCCTGGCAGCCTTCCAGCAGGGCCTCGAAGCGGGCGCTGGGCTCGGCGCCGTCGGGGCCGGGCCACAGCACCGTCAGCACCGAGAAGCTCGCCTGGTGGTACGCCCCGACCCGGGCGCCATCGTAGTAAGACCCCCAGTAGTCCCCCCCCAGCCGACCCAGGCCGTTGAACCCCGCCACCAGCGCCCGGTCCAGCATCATCCGGAAGTTGAACGGGGGGGCGTGGCCCTCGGTGCTGCTGCACGAGCTGAGCACCCGCGGGTTCAGCAGGTTGACGTGGGGCTGCTTCCAGCCCTTTCGGCTGACCAGCCCGGGGGCCGGGCCGTAGATGTTCGACGTGGACTTGTAGAACCGCAACGACGACCTGGCCATCCGTCCGCCCGACCCGGACGCCCACCGCGAGTGGGCCCCGAAGGTCCACCCCACGTCGGGCACGCACCCGTGCAGCAGCTCCTTGAGCTTGGGGTCGCCCTCGGTGTCCCAGGCGTATCCCCAGTGCATGGCCTCGCCCAGGCCTCGCCCCGCGGCCCCCATGCGCGACGTGTCGCGCTTGCGGTACCCCTTCATGTGGGCGTACAGCGCCTTGGCGAGGGCGTGCCAGTAGCGCCGGCGGACCGCCGGGTCGAACTTCCGCCCGCCCAGGCTCACCCGCTCGGGTTTGCCGGTCGTCTCGTCGAGGACCGTCACCTCCACCGGCCCGGGCGCGCCGTGCATGACCACGAAGGAAACCACCCTCGGCCGGCCGCAGTGCTTGAGGATCAGGTCCAGGTACCTGTCCAGGACGCGGAAGTCGAAGGCCAGGGAGCCCCCGGCCCGCCGGAGCCAGCGGATCATCGAGTCGTCGCGGTTTCCGAACTCGGTGTGGTGGATCACGGGCACGTACCACCAGTCGTTGCCGATCCGTCCCAGCTCGCGGACGCTCGCCTCGAGGTAGCGGAAGTGCTCGTCCGACCACAGCGGCACCTTGTACGCCTTGGCCACGCCGTAGGGCGACTGCTCGC
>CAZNSB010000443.1:0-4483 GCA_964575155.1 uncultured Planctomycetaceae bacterium
CAGGATCAAGTTGAAGAAACTCTATCCATCACTTGACGGCTGACAGAGTACTAGTCTATGATGGTTCTTGTTCCTCCCGACGTCTTGATCGTGCCGGTCTGTTTGGTCGTCCTGTACTCGGTGTACTGGTCCATCGGGCCGGCCAGGCCCTTCTCGTCGAGGTGGAACCACAGTTGGCCGCCGGAATACTGGTTCAGCCTGAAGCCCTTGGTGGCCCTCCCGACCGATACGGAGCAATCCGCCGGCAGCAGCTCCGGAGGGATCTGAACGGTGTAGGGAAGCTCGCTGTGATTGGCGCCCACCTGCCCAATGTTCACCGTCCCCGAAACCGGAGTCGTCAGCGTGACGGGTTCCACATTCGCCGTATGGTTGACGAACGTCAGCCGAACGACCAACGGCTGCTCGCACCCTACCGCCATCATTCCGCAGAGCACCACGGCCACGCCAAGCATCCTGCTCGTCATGTTCATCCCAGTGTCTCCTTTTCAGTTCGAGTCGCCGAATCGCCGCCGGTCCTGCGGCCCATTATTGCGGTAAGGGGAGCGTTTACAAGCGCCTGCCCAAGAAAAAGAGCCGGTTGCGTTGTGGCCCGAAAGTGGCATGGGCGTCTCGCCCGTGCTCTCTATCTTGCGTGGTTGGCCCAAGATCTTGTGGGCGCACGGCCGAGACGTGCTCGCTGGCAGGCGGGCGGCACCGGGCCGCCGGCCCGCCCTCACGGGCCGGCGCCTCCGGCCTCCGAGATCCGCCGCCAGATCTCCGTGCCATCGCTCTCGGTTTCCTCCACGAGCACCTTTTCCCGCTCGACGTCGTAGATGCAGTAGTACCCCTGCTGGTCGTCGGCCTGACGCGAAATGTACAGAAGCTTGGCGTTGAGCCACCGGGCGCGGATGGGGCACCAAGCGTGGAGCGACGAGACCCGGACGGCCTTCTGTTCGGTGAGGATGAGGAGGTCGCGCCTGCCCTTGGGGCCCGTGCCAAACCAGTACGACCCGTCGGCGTTGGGCGTCAGGGCGGTGCACTCGGCCAGCTTCTCAGCGGCGACGTCGGTGAAGCGGAAGACGGGCTTGCCCGGCGTGCGGTAGACGTGCCGCGGCCCGGCCCACCTGGAGTAGTCCGCGTAGACGTTTCCGGCGTCCAGCCAGAGCAGGCCGAAATAGGCCGGCTGGTGCGAGTCGGTGCCCCCGGTCGGGCACCAGGCGGTGTCCTCCCCGCCCTTGGGCAGCCGGGCCATCCGGTTGAAGTTGGCCGCCCACACCCGGTTGATGCTCCGGGAGTCCTTATACAAATCGGCAAAGGGGACGGCCACTTCCACCGACCAGCCCTTCTTCCCGACCCTGGCCTTGACGCGCAGCTTGGCGTTCCACTTGGCGCCGGCGTCGCCCAGGGCCCGATCGGAGTCCGCGACCGTACCGAGGGGATTGAGGATGATGTGCACGTAGGAATTGGCCCGGCGGGCGTTGGCCACGTCCAGGAACATCTCCACGGAGTCGTCGCCCCAGACCTGCCCGTCCCGCTGCGTGACGGTCGCCCGCAGGGCGCCCATGTCCGGCGACCGGCAGTCGTAGAAGACGAACAGCTCCTTGTCGGTGCTGAGGAGGTGAACGGTGGTGGGCGCCGCGGGCCCGCCCGCCCGGCCGTCGAGGAACCGCAGCTTCAGGGGCGGCGCCCTCTTGTATGCCTCGTCCAGCACCCCGTCCAGCTTCGGCGCCTCGGGGGCCCGGGGCACGCGGGCGGTCGCGACGCGCTGGAGCTTTTTGAAGAACGCAAAAGATTCCTCCAGGGAGATCTTCCGCACCTTGGTCCACGGCGCGGGCTTTTCGGCCGGCTTCGGCGCCGGCGAGGTCGCCGGGGCGGTGGCGGCTGCGTACCGGAACGTCCGCCTCCTCGGCCGCCTTCGTCTCGCCCGCCCGCCCTCGGGCTCGGGCTGGGGGGGCGTTGATTCCCAGCAGCCCGCTGCCAGGACCCCGGCGGCCACGATCAGCAGGAAAACCCCCCTCTCCTTGCGTCGAGCACGGTTCGCAGTCATGCCGTTCTGCCCTCGATGGCGACGGCGAATGTAACACGCGCAGCGCCAGACTGCAAGTCCTCCCAGGGCCCGTCGGGGCCCTCGATGCGCGCAGCCGTCCGCAATCAGTTCTACAGCGACCTCGAGACCTCCGCCGCCAGGGCGTACAGCCCGCCCGACCGTCTCTGCCAGCCGCTGTGGAGATACCATCGATACCCCACCTGGCCGCCCCTGCACCAGTCGTGGTCGCCAGCGCAGGCCCAACGGGCTGCTCAACCACTGCTGCCGCCAAGCCACTGATTTTCCTGGAATCCCTGTTGGAGCGGCCGTTTCGACCACGCTCAGCCGCGGACAGCGTCACTACGGACGTGCGCCGGGGCATAAGGAACAGCGCCGCCCAAAGGGCGGCGCTGTTCTTTACGGATTTGGCGCCAGGCTAAGCCTTGACGACGTTGGTGGCCCGGGGGCCCTTGTCGCTTTGGACGACCTCAAACGAGACCGCCTCGCCTTCGGCGAGCGACTTGAAGCCCTCGGTCTGGATGTCGTTGTGGTGGACGAACACGTCGCCGCCCTCGTCGGTCTCGATGAAACCGAAACCCTTGGAATCGTTGAACCACTTCACCTTGCCGGTTGCCATATGCATGGCTCCTTCAAACAGTCAGCACGCTGGATTCGCGAGCATTGGTCATCCAGGCTGGTTCGAGCCCAAGGTGAAGAGCGCTCATTCACAAGGGGGACGGCCGGGAACAAGCTGCGAACGAAAGCGGATGCAAACCGGATTCGCCGACGGGGGAAGGAACCTTATCCTCCCGCTGCCGCCAGCCCATAGCGCACTTAGGTTAGACCGCGCCGTCGGCAGAGTCAAGAGGAATCTTTGGGCAAATCGAGAAAACCCGTCGCTCTTCAACGGGCTCTCATGGCCTCCAGCCCGGTCTCCCCCAGCTCCGACTACTCGATTCGCCCAGAACGGACGGCTTCTCCCTCAGGAATGGGGCCCCTCTGCCCGCTGCCATCTCCTTCTTGTCACTGACGAACCCCACCTGCTGAAGCAGCGCCCACGCGCTGTTGTGCCACCCCATCTGGTAGCCCCTCTGATGAGCCTCCTTCTCCATCCTCAAACGCAGTTCCTCGTTGAAGACCACCAGGTCAAGAGCCTTGGCTATCTGCTCGACCGAGTCCTCTCCAGGATCGACCAGGATGCCCCGGGCGTACCTGCCGATGACCACGCCGCCCGGGCAGGGCTTGTTGGAGTGGATCAACTCCAGCGCGCAACGGAACTTCGTTGTTATTGCGATCCTGCCGCAGCCCAGAGTTTCGGCCAGTATGCCGCTGGAGATCTGGGACAGGTCGAGATACGGAAGCAAGACGACATTGGCAGCGCCGTAGATCTCCAGGAAGCTCACCTCGTCCAGGAAAGCGTCGAGAAAGACAACGTCGTTCCCCCTGAAATCCACGCCCGCAAGGTCCTTGACCCTGCACCACCGCAGTTCGGATTGCCCAAGCGCCTCGGTCAGCTGCGCCTGGTGCTCCCGGTACAGTCGCCCCCCCTCTGCGCGCACGAAGCCCGGATGGGCCTCGCCCGCGATGAGGTACACGATCCTCTGCCTCTGCTCCTGCGTGCAGGACTCGGCCAGGAACCGACCGTAGGCCCGAATGCCATACTGGATTCCCTTGCCCGGAGAGACCATCCCCAATGTGGTAACAAGGAAGATGTCTTCGAGGCCGTACTTCGCTTTGACCGCCAGGCGGTCGTACTCGGACGGATGATGCATCCTGATGCCATGATCGATGTGGGTGAGCTTCCAACGATCGATTCCGTAGATGGGCGATTCCAGTGTTTCCATGGCGCTTTCGGTCGTGACGATCAGGCCATCGCTGAGGTCGGCTAATTGCTGCAAGACTCGCCGTTGGTGCCAATCAGGCCGATCAAGCACCGTGTGAAGGTAGACGAAGGTGCTCAGTGCTTCCCGAGCGAATGCCCTCGTCATATCCACGAAGTTCGTACCTTTGCCACCTTGCCCGTTCTTGTCGGGGTCCAGTCCGTATTCGTGCTGGAGTACGACAACAGTAGGGTTCGCGCGGGCTTTGGCTCTCGCTATGACCTCCTTGGTGGCCTGACGCCAGGATTTGTGGCTGTACTGGTCAATGACCAGGTCCACAGGGGCGCCGTACGGACCGCTTTGGTCGTCGATCGCCGCCACGTCCACCCGACGGACTTCTTCTGCGAAATGCTGGAGCGCATCGGTCAGGTCGCGCGAGAATGTGGCGACCCCGCATCGTCTCGGTGGATACGTGCCCACAATCCGGATGTTAAGCTTGCGGTCTCTCATGTGCGGGGATCTGCGGCAGCTCCGGCTCCGGACGCTCGCAACCGGGCAGGGGCAGGGCGCGGCGTCGGCGCAGCGGAGCAACCAGCTTTTCCTTCACCAGCACCCAGATCCAGGATGCGAACGCCCTGAGCGCCGTTCGCCGCAGGCG
>CAZNSB010000444.1:0-4461 GCA_964575155.1 uncultured Planctomycetaceae bacterium
CTTGTACTGGTCCCGGGCGCCCTTCTCCGACAGGCGCATCCCGATCGCCGACAGCGGCACCTGGGGGGGGGCCAGCGCCGGCGGGGGCTGCCCCGGCGGGGCGCTCCTGGCCAGGGCGGCGCGGACCCTTTGCAGCGCCTCGGCCTGGAGCTTCTGCCGGGCCAACTCGATCTGGGCCTCCGCCAACGCCCGGTAGCACCAGGCCGACTCGTAGAGCATCCGAAGATGGGGCTCGGAGCCGGGGGCCCTTCTGCCCAGCGCCTCGGCCTGGGCCTGAAGGGACTCGGCCACGTGGTGAAGGCCCTGGCGGCTCTTTTCCATCGCCTGATCGGCGGCGGCGATCTCCGCGGGTTTGGCTCCCGCCCTGGCCACGGTCTTCCTCGCCGCTGCCAGATGAGCCATCAGCTCTTCTCGATGACACTGCCCTCCGCGCCAGACGGCGTTGACCGCCTCCCCCCGGCCGGGGAACTGCTTGGCCAACGCCTCGAACATCGCCCTGGCCTCGGCCGGCTTGCCGCATTCCTTCACCGCCAGGGCATGCTCGTATTGCAGCAGGGCCACCCAGTCCTTCCGGGCCGCATCCGCCGCCAGCCTCGCCTCGTGCTGTGTGCGGCATTGCTGGAGGATGGCGGCGGCCTCGGGGGCCCTCCTCTGCGAGCGCAGCAGGCTCCCCAGGCGCACCAGCGCCAGCGGGGCCACCGGCGAACCCCCGAATGGGCCGGCGCGGAAGCGGCCCAGTTCGTTGATCGCCGTGTTCGGGTCCCCGAGCAGGGCCAGGCACTTGGCCCTTTCGAGCGCGGCCGTGGGCAGAGAGGCGTGCTTGCTGAACTGCTGGTGAAAGCGGTCGTAGGCCGACCGGGCGTCGGTGAGGGCCTTCTTCCGCTGGGCGGGATCGGCCAGCACGGTCGCGATGCGCTGGTGGCAATGCCCGAGCTTCACCAGCGCGTCGGGCGCCTCGGGGCTCTTCGGCTGGGCGCCGAGGAAACGCTCCAGCAGCTTGGCCGCCCGCGCCGCCTGCTTGACCAGCCGCGCCGCCTGGAGGGCGTCGCCGGAGTCCGCGCCCAGGGTGCGAATGAGGCTGTCGGCCAGCAGGTAGTCCACCGAGGCCAGTTCGCCGATGCGATCGACCTGGGGAATGGCGTCCCAGATCGGGATGGCCTCGGCGTGCCGCCCCAGCCGGTAGTGCGCCGTCGCCATGCCCTGACGGGCCACGTTCACGTACTCGAACTCCGGATACCTGACCACCAGGCGGCGGTAGCGTTTGATCGCCTCGCCGAAGAGGCGGCTCAGTTCCTTCTGGCGGTTCGGCAGGTTGGGATTCTTGGCCGCGGCCGCGGCCGACAGGTAAGCGTTCTCGGCGCTGCGGAACCAGACCGCCGCCAGCAGCGTGCTCTTCGGGTACGTCTTCTGGAACCTCTGACAGACGTCATCGGATTCCTTGTACGCACCGGCCAGGTGCAGGGCGGTGGCCTGTCGCTGCATGGCCTCTTCGGCGCGGTCGGGGTTGTTCTTCTCGTTGAGCACGAGCTGGTAGGTGCTGGCGGCTTGGCGGTACTGCCGGACGAGCTGCATCGTGTCGGCCAGTTCCAGGAGGATGTCGCCTCGGCGGACCTTGGCACCGGGATCGGACCGGCCCAACTGCCCGGCCCGGTCGGCCGCCTGGCGCAGGCTGCCCATGGCCGCGTTCAGTGACTGGGCAAAGGCCGGGGCTTTCTTCGGATCCGCCCCGCCCACCTGGGCTCGCGCCAGCCACCACAACGCCCGGTCCGCCAACTGCGGATGCTTGCACAAAGGCTGCAGGGTCTTGATCGCCTCGGGGAACTTCCTGAGCTGCATCAGGCAGAACCCGCGCCGGAGCTGCGCCTCCGGGACCAGCGGGTCCTTGGGATGCCGCTGCACCAGGAGCGAGAACTGCCCCAAGGCCTCGCCGTAGCGCCCCCCCTCGGCCAGCAGCAGGGCCGAGTAAAACGACGCCCGGAGAAGGTACTGCGGCGCCGGCTTCTGGAGAAGCGCCTGAAGGCGAGCCCTTTGCTCCGGCTTCAGCGCCCTGGGGTTCCTCAAGGCTTGCTGGGCCGCTTTCTTCCGTTGCTCGTAGCCGGCCAGAACGGCCTTGTACTGGGCGCCCGCCTCCGGGCGCTCCTGGCCCAAATGGTGCGTGCGGGCCAGCAGGTACCGCGCATGCAGGCCGAATTCCTGATTGAACGGGGCCAGCCGGCTCAACGCCCGCCCGGCGGGGAGGTACTCCTTCAGCGCGAAGCGGGCGTACCCGAGGTGGTACAGCCCCAGCGGGCGGCAGCGGCTCTTGCTCATCGCCGTCTCGGCCAGGAACGCCCCGGCCGCGCTCGCCGCCTCCTTGAACTTCCCCGTCTTCAGGAGCATGTCGCACTGGTCGCAGCGCGCCCGAGCCGACCATTCCAGGTCGGTTCCCGCGCCGGGGGCCGGCGGGGTCTTGACGCGGGCGGCGAATGCGCCCGCCGCGGTGGAGAAGTCCTTCGCCGCCTGCTGGAAATGCCCGCTCGCGGTGGCGCGATGCGCGGGCGCCTCCGGGGGCCTGGCGGCGGCCAGGGCCAACGCCGCCTCCCCCAGCCCCCGCCGGGCCACGGCCAGGTAGTACAGCGCGAACGCCCGATCGGCAAAGCCCGCCTGCGCGACGACCGGCTGGAGGGCCTGGATGGCAGCGTTGAAGTCCTTCTGCGGGGCGTCCAGCAGAGACAGGGCCAGACCGTACCGGGCAGAGACGGCTTCCTTGTGCCCCCCGTGAAGCCGGAGGAATTCGCGGAAGCGTTGGGCGGCGAAAGGGTAGTTCTTCTCGTTGTACGCTCGGCGGGCGCTGTTCAGCAGCATCATCGCCGCAGCTTCCGGCTTGAGCTGCTGGGCTCCCGCACCCGCGCATACCCCCCCCACCGTCAGGATCAGGCTCAGCAGCGCGGCCGGCCCCCCGACCGCCGATAGCGTCCGGTTCATCCTTTTCTCCCGATGCTCCAGCCGCCGATGGACACTATTATTAAATACCAGAACGCGGCGCCGGTGTTGAAGAGAAGGCGCCGAGCAGAGCGAAATTTCGCGGAGGTTTCCCTGCGGGGCGCCTCTGGCGGTTGTGTGGGTGCGGCCGATGTCTCTGCCCCGCCGGAGGCGGCGGCTCCCGCGGGCCGGAAGCCTCGAAACGGAAATGGTGATGAGTCGGCGAAACGCACTCTTGCTGGTCTCGCTCGCAATGTCTTCTCTGGTCTGGCCCTTGCCCGCCGCCGCCGTCATTCGGGTGGAAATCCCGCTGTCGAAGATCTACAGGCAGGCCACGGCCGTGGTGGTGGGCACGGTGGTCCGGGTCAGCGCCGCCAACCGGGTGATCGAGGTCAAGGTCCGTGAGACGCTCAAGGGCACACCGGCCGGCGAGCGAGTGCGGATCCAGATCGCCAGGCCGCCCGGGTTCATCAGGCACGTCGCCGCCGACCAGCCGATGGTGCTCTTCGCGGGCAAGGACGACGGCCGGTCGGTGGCCGTGCTCCACCTGGCCGACACCTGGCTGCTGGCGGAGCGGATCGGCGGCGCCAAGCCGCAGGCCTGGCGCGTCGGCCAAGTCCATGATCTCAAGCAGAGCTTCCCCGGCCGGACCGCCGCGCTGGTCCGCGCCGTCGGCCGGCTGAAAGCGGGAAGGCCGGCCCTTCTGGACGCCACCGAGACCAACGTATTCCGGGGAGGTGTCCGGAAGCTCGCCAGGCTCAAGTTGAAGAAGCCGCGATTCCTCTCGGCCGCCGACGTCAACGGCGATGGGAAGGTGGACCTGCTGGTCGGCGTGGGCGGAGGGGCGCGGCTGTTTCTTGGGACGGGCGCGGGCTTCAAGGAGGTGACCGCCGGGTGGGGGCTGGCCGCGGCCGGCGGGTCCTACCGGGCGCTGGGGGACGTCAACGGCGACGGCAAGGTCGACCTGCTTCTGGGCAGCACGCTGTGGATCAACGACGGGAGGAGATTCGCCGCCGAGAGGGCTCGCCTGGCCGGGATCGGAAGCGGCCGCCCGCTGGCCGCCGCCTTCGTGGACGTCGTCGGCGATGGGAAGCCGGATGCGCTCCTCCTCCGGCCGACGGGAGAGCTGCTGACCTTCGAGAACCCCGGCGCGGCGGGAGAGCCCTGGCCGCAACGCCCGCCGAGGGCCGTATGGAAGGGCGCCTCGACGCCCCTGGCGGCGGCGTTCGGCGATTGGGGCGACGACGGCAGGTGCTACCTCTTCGTTGTCCGGGCCGGAGGCGTCACCCGATACCCCCTCCATGAGGGCGCTGGCGGCCCGGCCGATCACGAGCGACTGACGGGCAAGCCCCTGGCCGCCAGCCACGAGGCCCTTCGCGGCGGGCTGAAGAACGTGCTGGCCACGACCATCGACATCAACGGCGACCGCCGGCGCGACTTCCTCGTCTTCGCAGAGGGCGCGGGCCTGCTGCTGGTGAACCGGGGCCTGGGGTCGTTCCT
>CAZNSB010000445.1:0-4444 GCA_964575155.1 uncultured Planctomycetaceae bacterium
CCCTCCATCTCGATATCGAACTCCTCCTCGAAGGCCGCCACGAGCTGGACCGACTGGGTGCTCTCGGCGCCCAGGTCGAAGACGAAGTTGCTCTCCGGCGTGACCATGTCGGCGTCGACGCCGAGCACCTCGGCGGTCACCTTGACGATGCGATCCTGAATCTCCTGCTTCTCCATTGCGTTCTCCACTTCAGTAATTGGAGCCGGTCCGCCTCACTCGCTGCGCGGCTGCGTCCGGCTATTCGCTCAATCGAATCCGCACGTCGGCGACGTTGGCGCCTTGCTCGGGCGGGCCTACGATCAGCGGGTTGATGTCCAACTCCGCGATGCGGGGGAAGTCCGTCACCAGCCGGCTGAGGCGGAGCAGGCACTGCTCGATCCGGGCCACGTCGGCCGCCGCCGTGCCGCGGGCGCCTTCCAGCAGGCTGTGGGCCTTGATCTCGCGGACCATCCGGGCCGCCGCCGAGGGCCGGATGGGCGCCAACGCGAAGGTGACGTCCCTGAACACCTCCACGAACAGCCCACCCAGCCCGAACATGAGCGTCGGCCCGAAGACGGCGTCGTGCTTGGCGCCGAGGATGACCTCGTGGCCGTCGGGAATCATCCCTCGGCAGATGGCGCCGACGATCTCGGCGTCGGGCATGGCCTGTCCGACGTGGGCCATCATGCCCTCGTAGGCGTCGCGGACGGCCTGAGGGGTGTGCAGGTCCAGGGCCACGCCCTTGACGTCGAACTTGTGCACGATCTGCGGGCTGACCAGCCGGAGCACGACGGGGAAGCCGATCTCCTCGCCGAAGGCGGCGGCCTCGTCGGCGTCGCGGCAGAGCCGCCGGGCCGGCACGGGGAAGCCATAGGCGGCCAGCACGTCCAGGGCCTGGTCCTCGCGGAGGTAGTCGGCGGGGAGGTCGTCGATGATGGCCGCGGCCGCGGCGCGGTCGACGGCCAGCTCGGGCTCGGCCTCCCCATCGCCGGTCTGCCGCCACTGGCGGATGCGCTGGACGTCGGCCATGGCCCGGCAGGCCCACTCCGGCAGGATGTAGTGGGGGATGTGGGCGGCCTGGAGGATGTCCACACCGGTGGCGACGTCGGAGGCGCCCATGAAGGAGCAGGCGATCGGCTTGTCGGCGCGGGCGTGGACGCCGCAGACGGCCCCGGCGATGTCCTCGATGTCGGTCATGGACTGGGGGGTGAGGATGACCAGCACCTGGTCGGTGTACTCATCGGCCAGCACGGCTTCCAGGGCGGCGGTGTAGCGGTCGGCGCGGGCGTCGCCGATGACGTCCACGGGGTTGTGGATGTTGGCGGTGGCGGGCAGGGCGGCCTTGAGCTTTTCGACGGTTTCCGGCTGGAAGCCCGCCATTTCCAGCCCGACGTTGATGGCCGCGTCCGTCGCCATCACCCCGGGCCCGCCGGCGTTGGTGATGATCGCCAGTCGCTTGCCCGCCGGTATGGGCTGGTACTCCAGCAGGATCGCCGAGTTGAACAGCTCCTCGATGCTGGCCACGCGGATGATGCCGGCCTCTCGGAAGACGGCCCCGCAGATGGCGTCCTCGCTGGCCAGCGAGCCGGTGTGGCTGGCGGCGGCGTTGGCGCCGGCGGGGGTCCGCCCGGCCTTGATGGCGAGGATCGGCTTGGCGCCGGCCCCGCGGGTGATCCGACGGGCCGCTTCCATCAGCCCCCGCCCGTTGCGGAGCTCCTCCAGGTACAGCAGGATCACGTCCGTGGCGGGGTCGCCATGCAGGTAATCCAGCAGGTCGATCTCCGTCACGTCGGCCTTGTTGCCGAAACTGATGAACTTGCTGAACCCGATGGCCTTGGCCCGGGCGTAGTCCAGCACGGCCGTGCACAACGCGCCCGACTGGCTCAGGAACGCGATGCCCCCGGCGGCGGGCATTTTCCGGGCGAAACTCGCGTTCAGCACCACCTGCGGTTCGGTGTTGATCACGCCCAGGCGGTTCGGCCCGATCAGCCGGATGCCGTAGTCCGTGCAGATGTCCCGGATCCGCTGCTCCCGCTTGGCCCCGGCCGGGCCCACCTCTCGAAAGCCCGCCGAGATGACGATGGCGGCCTTGACGCCCTTCTCGCCGCATTGGATCAGCGCCTTGTCGCAGACCGTCGCGGGGAAAACGATCACCGCCAGGTCCACGTCGTCCTCGATGTCGGTGACGTAGCGGTAGGCGCGGACCCCGGTGATGGCGCGCTTCCCGGGAGCGACGGGATAGATCACGCCGCGATACCCGGCCGAGAGGATGTTGTGAAAGATGTCGAACGGCACGGTGCCGGGGGTCGGGGTGACGCCCAGCACGGCGATGCTGTGCGGATGGAAGATGGTGTCCAGCGGGTGAGCGCCCCCTCGGCCGGGGGCGGCTTGTTCTGTCTTCTTCCTCACCGTTGGACGCTCCGTCGTCTGCTCCATCATATCCGTTCTCCTCCACGGCGGCGCCGGGCTATTTCCTGGCGTGCTTGTGTTTTTCCCAGAGGGCGGGGAGGAGTTCGGCGACCTTGGCCTCCAGTTCCTCGTCGCTGATGGCGGTGAGGCGCCCTTCCTTCTCGTACTGGTCCATCACCCAGCGGGCCAGGGCGTGGATCTTGATCTTGTTGACGCGCTCGTCTCCGGTAAGTTCGAGATAATCGTTGACCCAGAGGGCAACGCCGTCGGCGCCGCTCTTGTCGGTGATGGCGACCTTGGGTGGCCTGCCCAGCAGGGCGGCGGTGTCGAAGATGTTGTAGATCCGCTCGTCCTGGCGGAGCCCCCCGGCGTGGATGCCGGCGCGGGTGGTGTTGAAGTGCCGGCCCACGAAGGGGTAGTTGTCGGGGATGGGAAAGCCGATGGACCGCATGTAGTCGGCCAGCTCGGAGATCGCCGTGGTGTCGATCCCGCCCAGGTCGCCCTTCAGGGCGATGTACTCGATGGCGGCGGCCTCCAGGGGGGGGTTGCCCGTCCGCTCCCCGAAGCCGAAAAGCGTCGTGTTCACCGCATCGCACCCGTACAGCCAGGCCGTCGCGGCGTTGACGTGGACCTTGTGGAAGTCGTTGTGCCCGTGCCACTCCAGCCGGTGCCCCGGCACGCCGCACTCGTGGTTGAGCTTGTAGATCAGCTTGGGGATGCTCCGGGGCAGCTCCACCCCCGGATAGCTGATGCCGAACCCCATCGTGTCGCACAGCCGGAACTTCGCCTGAAGCTCCTCGCCGACGTCGCGGCACATCTCCATGACGCGCTCGACGAAGGGGAGCACGAACCCGTCGATGTCGGCGCGGGTGACGTCCTCGAGGTGGCATCGCGGGCGGACGCCGGCTTCCAGGGCGGCGTCGACGACCTCGCAGTACGTCTCCATGGTCCGCTTCCGATCGCTCTTGAGCTTGTAAAAGATATGGTAGTCCGAGCTGCTGGTCAGCATCCCGGTTTCCTTCAGCCCGGCCTCGGTGACCAGGCGGAAGTCCCCCTTGACCGCCCGGATCCACCCGGTGCACTCGGGGAACTCGTGCCCCAGTCCCCGGCAGCGGTCCAGCGCCTCGCGGTCGTTCTTGGTGTACAGGAAGAACTCCGTCTGCCGGACCACCCCCTTGGCCCCGCCCAGCCTCGCCAGCAGGTCGTAGATGTGCACCATCTGGTCGACGGTGTACGGCGGGCGGGCCTGCTGCCCGTCGCGGAAAGTGGTGTCGGTGATGTGGATGTCGCGGGTCTTCAGCGACTGCGGGTCGAACTCGACGGCCTTCCCGTCGATGTGCTCGACCACCGGCCCGGCAAAGCGGATCCGCGGCGGCAGGGCGTAGTCGAACGTCTCTTCCAAAAGGTTCGGCTCGGCGACCTCTACCAGGGGATGGCTCTTTTTCTCTTGGGTCATTGGCGTTCTCGCACGTTGGGTGTTTGGTCTTGGGGATTCCGGGCTCCGCCCGATCCGCCGTCTGCTCAGATCTCGATTCCCTGGTCCTTGCAGACCTTGGTGATGAAATCCACGGCCGCGCCCACGGTCTCGACGGCCAGGGCCTCGTCCTCATCCATCTCGATGCCGAACTCTTCCTCGAGCGCGGCCATCAGCTCCCAGGACTGGACGCTCTCGGCCCCGAGGTCGGCGGCGAAATGGTGCTCCGGCTTGATCTCGGCGGGGTCCACGCTCAGGATCCTGGCGGTGACTACCTTGATTCGCTCTTGGACGGTTGCCATTCGGTCGTCTCCTGAACCTTATTTCGATCGGAACATGGCCTTTCGGCCCTTCTTGACGGCCTCCAGCCGCATGGGCGCGGTCCGCTCGAAGACGGCTTCCCACATCTGCTGCTGGGCGTCGGACCATTTTCGTTCTCGCCGGCCCATGGCCGCCTTGGCGGTCTGATAGAGCTTTTTGCGCCCGAAGCCCTTGGTGACCACGCCCTCCAGCAGCCAGGCGAACGAGGGGATGAACTTCAGCAGGGGCTTGCCGGTGGCCAGGATCAGGCACATGGCCCCG